>SLRI01000354.1 GCA_007131045.1 Rhodospirillales bacterium | reverse complement strand
CTGGCGATCCAGATCGCGGCCCGCCTCGAGCTGCCGCCCGGCCAGGTGCTGATGCCGCTCTCCTTCGGCTCGATCCTCGGCGGCATGACGACGCTGATCGGCACGCCGCCCAACCTCGTCGTCTCGGGCTTCCGAGCGGAGGCCAAGGGCGAGGCCTTCGGCATGTTCGCCTTCACCCCGGTGGGTCTCGCGGTCGCCGCCACCGGCATTCTCCTCATCTGCACCGTCGGCCGCTTTCTGGTGCCGCGTCGCGAGCGGGCGCAGGGCGAGAGCTTCGAGATCGGCGCCTATCTGACCGAGGCACGGGTCGGCAAGGACAGCCCGGTCAGGGACAAGACCCTGCGCGAGGTCGAGGAGGCGCTCGAGGCCGCCGACGCGCAGGTGGTCGGAATCGTCCGCGACGAGATCCGCCTGCCCGGCCCGCATCCCGGCCGACGGGTGCAGGAGAACGACATCCTGGTGATCGAGGCCGACCCGGAAGCGCTCGCCAAGGCGCTCTCGACCCTCGACCTCAAGCTGGTCGAGGACGACCCCAAGGCGGCCAAGGAGAAGGCCGAGGAGGAGCCGGTCGAGGATGACGACGAGGACGCGGCAGCGGAACCCGTCGACCTGCCCGAGCAGCCGGTCGCCGACCGCATCGCGGCGCCCGAGGCGAAAGACGCCCCCGAGAAGAACGACGCCAAGAAGGACGACGACAAGAAAGGCGGCCCGGAGGACGACGTGATCCTGATGGAGTTCGCCGTCCCGCCCGATTCGATCATCACCGGCCGCTCGGCCAACGGGCTGCGCCTGCGGACCCGCTACGGCATCAACCTCCTGGCCGTCTCCCGCCACGGCCGACGGACCATCAAGCGGCTGCGCTCGATCCAGATCCGCGCCGGCGACGTGCTACTGCTGCAGGGCTCGGCCGACGCGCTTTCGGAGTTCGGGTCGCATTTCGGCTGCCTGCCGCTCGCCCAACGTCCCCTCCGCCTGCCCAACCGCCAAGCCGCCTACACCGCCGGCGGAATCATGGCCGTGGCCATCCTCTTGGTCACCTTCGGCATCCTTTCGGCCGCGGTCGCGTTCACCGGCGCGGTGCTCGCCGTCATGGTCGCCCGGGTGGTGCAGCCGCGCAACGTCTACCAGGCGATCGACTGGCCGGTGATCGTGCTCCTGGGCGCTCTCCTCGCGGTCGCCGGTGCCATGGAGGAAACCGGAACGGCCGATCTGGTCGCCACCTGGCTGATGGCGACCGTGGCGCGAGGCGACGCCGTCATCGCCCTCGTCGTCCTGCTCGTGGTCACCATGCTGCTCACCGATTTCATGAACAACGCCGCCACCGTGGCCGTCCTCTGCCCGATCGCCCTGAGCGCCGCGCACGGCCTGGGCGTCAACCCCGACGCCTTCCTGATGGCCGTGGCGGTCGGCGGCTCCTGCGCCTTCCTCACCCCGATCGGCCACCAGAACAACACCCTGATCCTCGGCCCGGGCGGCTTCCGCTTCGGCGACTACTGGCGCCTCGGCGCGCCACTCCAACTCGTCATCATCGCCGTCTCCGTGCCGATGATCCTGCTGGTCTGGCCGCTCTGAGGTCGCGGATTCCCGGCCGTCCCGAATGCTGCTATAATGCGGCAAACTCGGGATAATGCCGATGCCCGACCTCTATCTGCGCATCGCCGAGCAACCCGACGACGTTCTGGAGCAGATCGCCCGGGCGATGGACAAGCGCGCGGCCGAGCCCGCGATGCAGCGGATCGCCGCCCGCTATCTCGGTGCGCTGGAACGACGCTGTGGCCAACTGCTGGAGATCGGCTGCGGCAACGGGGCCAGCACTGGCCTCCTGCTCGAGCATCTCGAGCCGACGCGCTTCGTCGGGATCGACCCCTCGACCGGCCTGATCGACAGGGCGAAGCGGACCCACGGCGCTAGGCCCTGCGTGACCTTCGAGGTCGCCGACGCCATCGCCACCGGCCAGCCCGACGCCGCCTTCGACGCCGTCGTCGCGCACACCGTCTTCTCCCATCTGGCCGATCCCGAAGGCGCCCTCGCCGAAGCCTTTCGAGTGCTCCGACCCGGCGGCCGGCTCGCCGTCTTCGACGGCGACTACGCGACCAACACGGTGGCCCTCTTCGACGGCGACCCGCTGCAGGCCGCGATGACCTTGGCCCAGCGCAACCTCATCCACGACCCCTACATCATGCGCCGCCTCGCCGGCATGGCGCGGCGGGCGGGCTTCACCGTCCGCGAGATCGAGGCGCACGGCTACGTCCAGACCGAGCCGCCCGGACTACCTGCTCAGCCTGCTCGCGCGCGGCACCGCTGCGGCCGTGCGGAGCGGCGAGTGCGGCCCGGACCTCGCCCTCGGCCTCGAGCGAGAGGCAGCGCGCCGCGTCGCCGAGGGCTCGTTCTACGGTGCCATCCTGTTCGTCAGCCTGATCGCCGAGAAGCCCGACGCCTGATCCTCAGCCGCCGGCCGCCTCGACTATCACCTCGGCACTTCGGGTCAAGGCCGCGTTCTCCTCGCGGGTCAGCGTCGGCCAGATGGTGCCGCTGATCCCCGCCCGGCCGATCACCCGGGGCAAGGAGAGCGCCACCGGCCCCACCCCCTCGATCTCGTCGCCGAGCATCGAGACGGTCAAGACCGAGTGCTCGTTGCGGCCGATCGCCCGGCAAATCCGCACCAGCCCGCCGGCGATGCCGTACCAGGTAGCCCCCTTGCCCTCGATGATCGTATAGGCCGCCCGCCGCGTCCGCTCGTCGATCCGAGCCTTGGCCGCCTCGTCCAAGGGCCGGCCGATCTGCCGCGCGTATTCCTCGACCGTCACCGAGCCGACATCGGCCAAGGACCAGCACAAGACCTCGCTGTCGCCGTGCTCGCCCAGGACGTAGCCGTGCACCGACTTGGGCGAGACCCCGAGGTGATGACCGAGCAGTGCGCGAAACCGGGCGGTATCCAGGATCGTGCCCGAGCCGATCACCCGCGACGACGGCAAGCCGGAAAGCCGGGTCGCCACCATCGTCATGACGTCCACCGGATTGGTGGCGATCAGCAGGATCGCATCGCGTGCGGCTTCCAGGCTCTGCGGGATCACCTCGGCGAACACCTCGGTGTTGCGATCGAGCAACTGGAGCCGGGTCTCGCCCGGCTTCTGGCTCACCCCGGCGGCGATGATGACGATATCCGCACCCGCGAGATCGTCGTAGCTGCCCGGGCGGACGTCGACGATATGGCTGAACGGCGTGGCGTGCAGGATGTCCTCGGCCTCGGCCACCGCCCGCTTCTCGTCCTTGTCGACCAGCACCACCTCGCTGGCCGATCCCGCCAGCACCAGCGCATTCGCCGCCGCACTGCCGACCATCCCCGTCCCCACCACACCGACCTTCATGTTCCCTCCGCGTGCTGTTGCTCTGCACCAAGAGCGGTGCATCGCAGCAATGGTCGCGAATGGGATGGCCGAGGTCAACCTCGTCGCCGGAAGAGAACGCAGCGATACGTGGGCTCGCGCCCAGAGCGCTAGTCGATCGGCGCCAGAAGCTCGGGCTCGGTCACCAGCGGCCTCACCCCGTGCGCGTAGTCTTCCTCGAAGACGTTGCCGCCGCTGGCCCAGGCGTGCAGCGAATTGATGTCCAGCTTGGCGCAATCGGGGCG
>SLRI01000545.1 GCA_007131045.1 Rhodospirillales bacterium | reverse complement strand
TCGTCGGCAGCGTCGTCGAGACCTTGCGGCCGCATTTTCCGGTGATCGAGGTCTGGTACGACAGCGCTGCCTATCAGATTTCCGAGCGCATCAACTTCATCATCTACGCTTCGCGCCGGCCGACCGGGCTCGAGAGCCCGCTCGTCGCGCGCGCAGCACCGGCGACGCGCTGGCAAAGGCTGGCGCCCACGGCCACGGCGAACGTGCCGGGTGCCCTGCGGCTGACCGACGACTTCACCCCGGTCGAGCGGCTGCTCAGCCGCTGAGCCGGCAGCCGTTCAGGACGGCGCCGGATCGCGGCACAGGCAGAAGAAGAACCAGGGCTCCGGCCGCGGGCGATAGACCATGAGCCCGAGCACCCGGATGGCGTCGATGCGGCGGAAATGGTCGACGATCGGCTGCCCGCGGTAGACCATCGCTGCGCTCGTCTTGCCGCGAAACGGGAGACTGTCGAGGCGTGCCGCCGGACGCCGGGTGCGCAGCCGTGGCAGGCCCTCCGCCAAGAGAGCGCGCACCAGGCCGCTCCGGCCGAGCGCCGGCAAGCGCAGGGCGAGACCGACCGGCAAGAGGGCGGGCTCGACCGCGACCGGCGGCCCGGCGCCACGCCTAAACAGCAGCGGGTGGACCCTATCGACGCTCTCCATCGCCTTGCCGTACCAGCCCGCGGCCTCGAGCAGTCCGTCGAGCGGATGGCCGGTGGCGAGGCTCGCCCCGCGCCAGCGCCCGAGCATCGCCTCGGGCTCGAGGGCGGGAAGCTCGTCGAACCGGGCGACGGCCGCCTCCCCGCTCAGCCCATCGGCCTGCCAGCGCCGCAGCCAACCCGGGGGTTCGGGAGCGGTCAGCTGCGGCTGCGAGCGCTCGATCACGGGCCGACCCGCCCTTGTTCTGCCGCGCCGCCGCCGGACCCGGTATCAGCGTCTGGTCGGTCGTGCTTCATGCAACCTCGGTTCAACTGCCAGCGCCACCACCTTCGTCGCTGCCGCAGGATCGAGCAAGGCCCGGGCACCGCGACCCTGATCGTCGGCACCGCCTGGATCATCGACACGCCGCACTATACGCTGCATCCCGCCTGTTCGAGATCGGGAGGGAAACAGCATGAGCGTCAGCATCTTCAAGGGCTGCATTCCGGCCTTGATGACACCCTTGCGGCCCGACCGCAGCCCCGATTTCGACGCTCTCGTGCGCAAGGGCCAGGAGCTGACCCGAGCCGGGATGTCCGCCGTGGTCTATTGCGGCTCGATGGGCGACTGGCCGCTGCTCGACGACGCGGCCCGGATGGAGGGTGTGGAGCACCTGGTCGGGGCCGGCGTGCCGGTCGTCGTCGGCACCGGCGCGCAGAGCCCGGCCCGGGCGGCGGCCTTGGCGGCGCACGCCAGGTCGGTGGGTGCGGGCGGGCTGATGGTGATCCCGCGGCTGCTCTCGCGCGGTACCTCGCCGCAAGCCCAGATCGTCCACTTCTCGGCCGTGCTGGAGGCGGCAGACGGTCTGCCGGCGGTCATCTACAACAGCCCCTATTACGGCTACGAGACCCGGGCCGACGTCTTCTTCGCGCTCCGCCGCCGGTTCGCCAATCTCGTGGGCTTCAAGGAGTTCGGCGGGGCGGCGGCGCTGACTTATGCAGCCGAGCACATCACCGGCCAGGACCCCGACCTGACGCTGATGGTCGGCGTCGACACCCAGGTCTTCCACGGCTTCGTCAATTGCGGGGCGGTGGGGGCGATCACCGGCATCGGCAACGTGCTGCCGGGGCCGGTGCTGCATCTCGCAGCCCTTTGCGAGCGCGCGGCTACCGGTGATCCCGAAGCCCGCACCCTGGCGCTCGAGCTCGATCGCGCTCTTTGGGTGCTGTCGTCCTTCGACGAAGGCCCCGATCTCGTCCTCTACTACAAGTACCTGATGGTCCTGGCCGGCGATCCTGCCTACGAGCTGCACATCACGCCGGGCGACGACCTCGGCCCGAGCCAGCGCCGTCATGCGACCGATCAGTTCGAGCTGTTCAACAGATGGTATGCGGCCTGGTCGCGCAGCCTCCCGGACACGCCGGCCTAGCCGAGCGTCACGAAGAACTGGAGCGCCACGATCGCGGCCGCTAGCAGCACCAGGGTTTCGATCGCCACCACCGCGATGTGGCCGCCGCCGACGGCCAACAGGGCCTCGAGCGACGTCTTGACGCCGAGTGCCGCGATCGCGGTGATCAGAAGTGCCCGCGAGACGAGATCGACCTGATGGGTCAGGGCCGGCGGCAGCCCGACCAAGCTGCCGAAGACGCAGAGGGCGAGGAAGAGGACCATGAACCAGGGCAGGAGCGGGATCTTGCCGCCCGGGCGCTCGACCGCGGCAAAGCGCAGGGTGAGCACGACGGCGAGGAGCACGATCGGCAACATGGCGACACGAAAGAGCTTGACGATGGTGGCCAGCTCGCCGGCGCGGTCGGAGACCGAGAAGCCGGCACCCACGACCTGGGCCACGTCGTGGATGGTGGCCCCGATCAGAAACCCGCGCTGCACCTCGCTGAAGCCCAAGGCCTGGAAGAGCACGGGATAGGCGATCATGGCGATGGTCGAGAGCGCGGTGACCGCCATGACGGTGAAGAGGGTGTTGCGCTCGGTCTTGTCGTTGTGCGGGATCACGGCTGCGATCGCCAGCGCGGCAGAAGCGCCGCAGATGGCGACGGCACCGCCGGTCATCAGCGCAAAGCGCCATTGCCGGCCCAAGAGCGGAGCGGCGATGAAGCCCGTGGCGATGGTGAGTGCTACGAGCCCGGCGACCAGCCCGGCGCCGGAAAACCCGATCAGCGCCAGATCGTCGAGGGCGATCCGCAGGCCCAAAAGGCCGACGCCGAGGCGCAGAAGCGTGCGGGCGGCGAAGTCGACGCCGGGCTTGCAGGGGCCGTCCTTCATCAGGAAGTTGAAGGCAATGCCGAGCAAGAGGGCGAAGAGCATCACCGGCGCACCGTAGTGGCCGCCCAGAAAGGCGGCAGCGGCGGCGATGGTGGCGCTCAGCATGACGCCCGGGGCGAGCTGCCCGGCATCCGTGCGGAGGGTGGCTAGGCGCGCGGACACGGGCAGGCCCCCATGAAGAGCGAGGGCGGCGGGCACGGCCGTGCCGCACCCGCCGCCCGGAGCATCGAGTTCAGGCCGAGCGGTAGAGCTTGGTCATCGAGAACTCGCGATGGCCGAGCGCTTCGGCGGCCGTATGGCGGCCGTTAGCGGTGCGGCGGATCATGTCGATCAGGGAGTCGCCCGCTTGATCGATGGTCATGTCGCGGCGCAGCACGCCGGTGACGTCGACATCGATATGCTCGGCCATGGTCCGAAGGGTGCGCGGGTTGCCCGAGATCTTGATCACCGGGACGATCGGGTTGCCGACCACGTTGCCCTGGCCCGTGGGAAAGGTGTGGATGACGTAGCCGCCGGCGGCCATCAGGGTCACGCATTCGGCCGCGGCCGAGGAGGAGTCCATGAAGTAGAGCCCCGGCCCCTCGGCCGGTGCCTCGGCCGGGCCGAGCACGTCGATATAGGTCGAGGTGCGGCCGATCTTCTCGAGGTTGCCGAGGGCCTTCTCTTCGATCGTGGTGAGCCCGCCCAGGATGTTGCCCTTGGTCGGCTGGCTGTCGGAGAGGTCCGAGGTCTTGAAGGGCTCGATC
>SLRI01000055.1 GCA_007131045.1 Rhodospirillales bacterium | reverse complement strand
GGTGACCGCGGCGAAGCTGTGATCGGAAGTCCTGAGCAGGACGCTGCGCAGCCCCATGAAATCGCCCGGCAGGGCGAAATCGATCACCTGCCGGTTGCCGTTGGGCAGCATCTTGTAGGCGAACGCCCAGCCTGCCTCGAGGATGAACGCGGCGTGCTCGGTCTGCCGCTCGTGCACCAGATCGGTGTCGGCGGGCACCGTCCGCCGGCCCCGCTCGAGCCGGCCGAGCGCCTCCAGCTCCGCCTGGTCGAGCGGCAGAAACCGGTTGAGCTTGCGCACGAGGGCGCTGGCAGCGATGGCCATGGGTCGGGTACCGATCCCGGAACTGCTGGACGACGCGACCGCGACGGTCGCTGTCGTGATCCGCCGTAAATAGCGGGGCAAAACGTCTCGGGCACTATTATGGATTAGTCGGCCGAAAGGCACCAGTGGCTAGTCTGCCGTGGATGCGAGGTCATCGGGTCAAAGGCCCCGTGGCTCACACCCATCGACCCCGAGGAGAGACGATGATGACGACGGTATCCAATGCGGCCGGCCACGCGGCGCTCGCGATCTGCGAATCGCTGCTCTTGGCGCTCAGCGACCGCAAGCTCATCGACGAGGCCGAGGTGCTCGGCATCCTCCAGGATGCTGCGGCGGCTCATCGCAACGCCATTCCACTGGCCCGAGGTGACGCTGTCACCCATGAGGCCGCGGCATTACTCCTCGAGGCAATCGTTGCCGGCGGCAACTCGGTCCGTCATCCCTGAGCGGCCCTGGACCGCAGCATCGACTGATCGAGATTAGCCGACGGCAGCCGCCCGGCGACTAGGGTCGAGCGGTGGAGGTGCCGAGCACCTCTGTCGTCGGATGCGATCCGACCGCTGTCGGGGCGGTCTCGAAAGGGGCCGCCCCATTTTTACGGACGCCACGGCCAGCGGCCGGCCCGTCATCCGCGAAGCATCGCGGGGCGTTCAGGGTGCGGCGTCATCGTCCTTGTGGTCGTGCAGGAAGCGGGCGATCTGCTCGCGCAACAGCGCCGTCTCCGACGCCGAGCCCGCGGCGCGCCGGAAGAGCTTGCGCTGCAGCTCGGTGTCGAGCGTGCTCCATTCGGCGACCAGCGCTGCGCCGAGGGCCACCAGCACCCGGCGCTCGGTCTCGTCCAGCGCGTCGGCCGGCAGGCGGGCGGCCCAGCCCGGCAGGTCCGGTCCGCCTTCGCCTTCCCAGCGATCGAGCGCCACGCTCGAGTCGTTTTTCGCCATCGGCAGGGCTCCTTTGCTCGCCTCGGTTCCGTCGCAACGGGCGGTAAAAAAAGCAGCCTACCGGCATCGCCTCGGCCGGCGGCTAATCTGGATCAGTCCGCCCGCGCTCGGCGGGCCGCGGCGGCAGTGGCGAGCCATTGCACAGGCGCTCGACGCAATACTTCGCGAGATGGTCGATAATACCGCAGATGCTTGATTATTTCGCATCTTCGTCCACTCGGCTCGCCAGTATATTTTTGCTATTGCCTTGTATAATTATGAAAGACCATGACATGCTGCATTGCAATATCATCGAGTCTCGGTGGTAGCGACAACGCAACCCAGAGCACGAGGAAACCCCATGTCGAAGACCGACAAGACCGACAAGACGGACAAGACCGAAACCAAGCAGGCCGCCGCCTCGAGCCGCTCGGGCAGCGGCGCGGAGAAGAACGGCGACGCCGCCCGCGAGGCCGCGAACAAGAACGGCGACGCCGCCCGCGAGGCCGCGAACAAGAACGGCAACGGTGCCCGCGAGGCCGCGAAGAACGGCAGCGACAGCACCCGCGAGGCGGCCGAGAAGGCCCAGGAGGCGGCGCGTGACGCGGCCGACAAGGGCCAGGAGGCTGCCGACAAGAGCCGCGAGGCGGCGCGTGACACGGCCGAGAAGGGCCAAGAGGCTTCCGACAAGAGCCGCGAGGCGGTGCGTGAGGTGGCCGAGAAGGGCCAGGAGGCTGCCGGCAAGAGCCGCGAGGCGGCGGGTGACGTGGCCGAAAAGGGCCAGGAGGTGGTGCACGACGTGGCCGAGCAGACGGCGTCGGCGGTCGAGCAGACCACCGAGCATTCGATGGCCGCCTTCGCCGCGGCTGCCGATCACGCCGGCATCTGGCGCGAGCTCGCAACCGCCCAGCTGGCGCACAACGTCGAGGCCTTCCAGAAGCTGTCAGCGGCGCGTAGCTGGCCGGAGCGGCTGGCCATCCAGCAAGGCTATCTCCAGGGCAATGTCGCGCGCCTGGTCGAGGCGACATCGCGTTCTATGGCGCTGACCAACAGCAAGTCCGACCGGGCCTGACCCGGACCTGACGAAAACGGGCCGGCCGCGGTCGCGCGGTCGGCCCGAGTCGTTCGTGAGATCGAGGCCGGCCTCGAGCCCGTGGCTTGGCTGGTGTCAGCCGTTCTTCACCTTGTCCTCGACCTTGCCGGCGGTGTTCTGCGCCTTGCCCTCGACCTTGTCGATCTTGCCCTCGACCTGCAGCCGCTCGTTGCCGACGAGCTTGCCGGTGGCGTCCTTGACCGCACCCTTGGCCTGCTTGGCAGCACCTTCGATCCGATTCTTGTTCATCGCTCTCGCTCCTCCTCGTTGCTCGTTCAGTAGGCCTTGTTGTCGTCGGCGCTCTTGGCCAGCGCGTCACCCGCGGCCGACACGTCCTGGCCGATCCCTTCGGTGGTGTTGCAGGCCGAGAGCAGCGCAGCGCCGCCGAAGACGAACAGCAGTGTGAAAACGAGCAGGTGTGATTTCCGGCGCATGAAACGCGCTCCTCCTGGTCACTCGGGCCGGGTGAAACCCCAACGCCGTTCGAGCCTGGATGCTAGCCTGTCACGCTGCGACGACGACTGATCTGGATCAGTGTCGCCGTACCTCTGCCGACCTTCTTGCTTCGATGCCCACTGGGGCTGCTCCCTGGGTGTCCGAGAATGCGCCGCTGCGGTATCTTCACTTCCACTGGAATCCGACCGACCCTAAGCGGCTCCAACGATTCCGGGTGCACCGAAGCTCGATCGCCACCGGCTCGCCTCATGAAGCCGTGACGACGGGTTCGCTTTGAATGCCGAGATGGTTCGTCTCGGCTGGGCGCTGGCGTGCCGGCCGGGCAATGACCCGTTTCCGCGGCCGAAGTACGAGCCGCAGGAGGCTGAGGCCAAGACGGGCGGCCGCGGCGTGTGGCGTGGCAGGTTCGTTGCGCCTTGGGAATGGCGCCATCGGTAGGACAGCGTCCAGGCGTCTGCCATTAGGCTCAGCCCATGACGATGACGACCGCTTGTCGCCGCCCCGCCGTTGGCGCCGGCGGTGCTTCCTGCACGCTGTGCACGACCTCGCGCGCCGTGCCGGCGACGCGGGCGCTCGGGCTCGCTTCGACCAACACCTCGAGGGTGGTGCTGGTGACCCGGGCCTGGGTCACGGGGCGACCTCCAGGCCGACCTGGACGGCGTCCACGGCGGCCGGTGTCCAGGCCTCGCCGGTAGCGGGGTCCTGCTCGTGCATGGTCTCGATGAAGCTGTAGCTCGAGCCGAGGATGGTGGCCGGGGCCACAGCGACCTCGGTGCCCGACTTCAGGACGAGCGCTAACGCCCGATCACCGGCATCGTCCTTGCGGGCCAGCGCCGTCTGCTGCAGACCCTTGATGGCGAGCGGCGTCATGCCGAGCGGGGCCAT
>SLRI01000219.1 GCA_007131045.1 Rhodospirillales bacterium | reverse complement strand
TTCGCCCTGGACGACGCGAAGGTGGGTTGCGGGAAATTCGGCTTTTGGTGCCGGACCTTCGCGACCCGAAAGTGGCTGCGAAGCTCGAGGCCGATCTGGAAGCGCTGCGGGGACACCCGAGTAACGAAGATGGCGACCGATTCACGGATGCCGCTCTGGCAGACGTGGATGATTGGCGAGCTTGAGACGCGGTGATGTCGTCCTCGTGGTCCTTGCGGGCGACTACGGTAAGCCACGCCCGGCTATCGTCCTCCAGGACGATGCGCTGAACAGCAAAAGCGCCGTCACCAGTGTGATCGTCTGCCCCCTGACGAGCCACGAGACGATCAGCGACGGCATCAGGATACCGATCCACCCTGACGAGCGTAAGGGCTTGACCACGCGATCCGAAGCGATGGTCGACAAGATCACGAGCGTCCGGGTCGCTCTGGTTCGAGCAACCGTTGGTGAAGTCGATCAGCGTACGATGCGGGCTATCGAGCAAGCGCTCCTGTTGGTCCTCGGGTTCGCCCGTGAGGTGTCGTCGACGTCGCCATAGACGTCGCAACGCGAGCGATCAGCGAATTTCTCGACCGACCCATGTCGCGTCGGCGACGCGCCCACCACTTGTGCGCCGTCTTCGAGTTGCCCGCTCCCCGTCGGTTCGTGCTAGCCAGAGCCCCACCGGCCGTTCGAACCGGGCCGAACAGGGGAGGCCGTGATGACCGAGCGATTGCTCGAGGGGAAGGTGGCGCTGGTGACCGGGGCCGGGCGGGGGCTCGGCCGGGCGTTCGCCGAGCGCTTGGCGGCACTCGGCTGTGCCCTCGCCGTGCACGGCCGGCGCGAGACGGGGCCGGCCGAATACGGCGAGGGCACGACGCTCACCGCCACCGCCGCCGCCATCGCCGAGACGCACGGCGTGCGCACCATCCCGGTCCTGGGCGATCTCACCGACGGTGCCGCGGTCGAGCGGGTGTTCGAGACCGTCACCGCCGAGCTCGGGCCGCTCGAGATCGTCGTCCACAATGCCGGCGGCGACATCGCGGCCGAGGGCGGCAAGCCCGATCCCAACGATGCGGTGCACATCAAGGAGATCGACGTCCGCGCCGTTCTCGATCGCAACCTCTTGAGCACCATCCTGGTCTGCCAGGCCGCCGCCAAGCGGATGATCCCCAGTCGATCCGGACGGATCTTGACGATCAGCTCGGTCGCCGCCTTCATCGGCCGCGAGCAGGCCTCGATCTACGCCACCGCCAAGGCCGGGGTCGTGCACTACACCCGCTGTCTGGCGACCGAGCTCCGCCCCTTCGACATCACCGTCAACTCGCTGGCCCCGGGCGATACCCGCACCGGCCGCTTCCTCGGCACCCGCACGGTCGACCCGGAACGCCTGGTCGAGGAAGGCACGCTCGAGCGGATCGCCACCGTCGACGAGGTCGCCCGCGTCGTCGAGTTCTTCGCCGGCCCCCTGGGTGCTTTCGTCTCGGGCCAGGCGCTCAGGGTCGACGGCGGCGGGCAGTGCTGGCCCGGCTAGCGGCTCTCAGGGTTCGAGGGTGCAGGCCGCCGGCACGCCGCCGGTGAGGCCGCCGAGCAGGGCACCCAGGACATTGAACGGCAGGGTCAGCGTCTCGACGATCGCCCGGCCGGCCACGCCGCCGGCGGAATCCAGGGTGACGGTCGGCGCAGCGAGCGGCCCGTGGATGCGAAACGACGTCACCGCCGGCAGCAGCCGGCCGCGAACCGGCCGCGGCGCGAAGGCGAGGTCGATGGTCTCCCGGCCGAGATCGACCGCGCCTGCACCGAGCAGCTGGACATTCTCGGTCTCCAGGATCAGCCCCTCGACCGTGCCGCGGCCAGCGGCGAACGCGATCCGGCCGACGGCACAGACCAGCCGGGTGTCGGTGCCGCCGGCGAACAGCCAGCCGACGATGTCCTGCGCCGCGAGGTCGACCAGCCGCGAGCCGATCCGTCCCTCGCCCATCGCCAGCTCGACCTCGCCCTCGAGCGAGGCCATCAGCGCCCGACGATCCGAGCCCAGGGCGCCGAGCTCGAGATTGGCGTCGAGATCGCCCACCAGGAACGGGCGGATGCCGAGTTCCGTCAAGAGCTCGCCCGTGTTCAGCGCCTGGATGCGCGCCTCGAGGCGCAGCGGCGGCGACGCCCCGGCCATGCCGAACGACAACTCGGCATCGGCCCGGCCACCGAGGTAATCGAGCCGCAGCGGGCGCAGGGTGGCGACACCGTCGCGCACGGTCAGCCCGGCGACGAAGTTGCCCTGCGCGGTGCCGGCGGCATCGACGATGGTGGCTTTGGTGTCGAGCTCGGCATCGAGGCGGGCGCGCAGGTCGTCGCCCACGCCGCCCGCATCCGCCACTTCCGCCTCTGGCCAGAGCCGCGCCAGCGCCGCCATGCGCGGCAGGTCGGCCAAGAGCAGGCCGGGCGACTCGACGCCGCCACGCAGGACGAGCTGATCGTCGACGACATCCTCGCTCAGATCGAGCCGGACGGACGAGCTGCCGACGCGGCCGCGGCCGATGAGCCGGAAATTCGGGGCGAGCTCGATCGTCCCCTCGAAGCCGGCGCTGCCACCGCCGATCGGTGCGGCACCCTGGACCAGGGCCAGCGCGTCGAGATCGGGAATGTCGAGACGGATGCCGATCGGCGAGGGCGGCGCGCCCGGCGGCACCGCGACCTTCTCGACGGCGAGATCGAGCGGCCCGCCACCGACCTGCCGGGCCGCCAGGTGGTCGATCGCGAGGCTGCCCGAGGTGTCGGAGAGGGCGAGCGTGCCCTCGAGGCGGCCGAGCCCGGCCGGCGCCGGCAGGCCCGTGGCGAGGTCGACGAGGTCGAGATCGAACCGGCCCTCGAAGGCGATGCCCGAGCGGCCGAGCAGGTCGTCGATGCGGCCGCGCAGATCGAGGCTGGGTGCCGCCGGCTCACCGGCCAGGATGCGCACGCCCGAGAGCGCCAGCCGTCCCTGATCGTCGCGGACCAGCCGCTCGACGCTGATCGGCCCGATCTCCTGGATGTCGGCGGCCGTCAGGTTGGTCGAGAAGACCAGCCCCTCGATCGTCAGCGCCTCGGCCGAGCCCGAGATCTGGCCGCGCAGCGCCTCGAGGTCGAGCTTCAAGGCCGCCGAGGCTCGCGGTGCGGTGCCGGTCTCGTCGACCAGATTGGCGGTGAAGCCGAGGTCGATGCCGGTCAGCCGCGAGAGGTCCGCGATGCGCCCGTCGGCCCGGAGCTGCTCGCCGCTCGCGAGCTCGACCACGAGGCTGATGTCGTCGGCCGCCGGCCCGTCGACCGGTCCGGCCACCGCCAGTCGCAACTGGCCGCTACCCTCGAGCTGGCGGCGCAAGCCGAATGCCTCCAGAAGATCGCCGATCGCCCGGACGTCCAGCTGGACCCTGCCCTCCAGCGCCTCGCCGTCGGCAGCGAGGAAGCCCGCGATCGTCTGGTCGATGCCGCCCAGCGACGCATTGATCGAAAAAGGCCGGCGCAGCCTGCCGTCGGGCGCGGGCTCGGCTGCGGCGAACTGCGCCTGCACGTCGAGGGGCAACGCGTCGAGCGCCCCCGCCAGCACGATCGACCGCTCGCCCGGCGCCGGCCCGTCGGTGATGCGCACCCGGCTCAAGGTCACCTCGCCGTCCCAGCCGCCGGGATCGCCGGTGCGGCGGAC
>SLRI01000229.1 GCA_007131045.1 Rhodospirillales bacterium | reverse complement strand
GTCCTGCGACCGGCCGAGCTCGGGCTCGAGCCGATGATTGAGCGGCGCCATATTGTCGCAGCCGATGAAGGTCCGCTGGATGACCGAGCGGGAGAACAGCTCGTTGCTGTCCTTGTAGGTGGTCGGGCACCAATGGGTGATGCAGCCGATGAAGTTGTTGCCGACGCAGGCACCGGCAGCGCCGCCGACGCTCTCCGAGTACTCCTCGAAGCCGGTCTCGACCACCTCGACATCGCAATCGATGAGGTTGATGCGGGCGGCGTTCACCAGCTTGATGCCGACACAGCCCTCGAGCGGGGTGAACCCGGCGCCGCCCACCTGCGCATTCACCTGGATGCGCTGCAGGATCATGTTGTTGATCCAGTTGGTGGTGCTCGCCGTGCTGCCGTCGAGCAGGATCGCCTGCGTGTCGGGCGAGCCGAGCTTGACCGAGACCTCGGAGACCAGGCTGTCGCCGTAGTTGACGTTGGGCTTGGCGGCATAAAAGCGGATGCCGCCGGCGAACATGCGAAAGGCGCCGCCGCCGAAGCCGGCGTTGATCTTCTCGACCACGCACTCGTTGGCATCGACGAGGTCGACGCACCAGCCGGCGGCGCTGCCGCCGTAGAAGTTGACGTCGCTGATGCGGAACTCGTGGCCCCAGACCTCGACACCGCCCACCGTCATGCGGATCGACAGGTTGGCGAGCATCGACCGGTTCCAGTCGTCGGTGCCGCCGGCATCGATCGCGAAGGCGCCTTCGTTGCGCCGGAAGACGAAGGCATGGTTGCCTTCCGCCAGGATTTCGGCGTCGTCGCGTCCGGCACCGAGGATCGTCCGCTTGGGCAGCACGTCAAGGGTGGTTGCGAGACGATAACGGCCGCTCGGCACGAAAACGCTCTGGTGCGCGGCGAGGGCAGCGGCAAAGGCGGGCGCGTCGTCGGCCACACCGTCACCGACGGCACCGAAGTCGCGGACCGAGACGGCGTCGGCGAGCTTGCCGGCGATCCGCCGGTCGACGGCGCCGATGCCGGGCATCCTCGCGGGGATCGTGTCGAGTGTGGCGTGGCGGGTGAGATCGCCGTCCTTCGTCGACACGAGGATCCGATCTTCGGCGGTCAGTGCTGCTATCGGTGGCAGCTCGTGGATCTGCTTGGTCGCCATCAGGCGGTCTCCGTGATGATACGGGCTCCGGTCTCGGTCACCATCAGGTGACCCGTCTCGGTGACGAGGAGCGGTTGCGTGCCTCCGCCCGGGCTCGGCGGCAGGATGATCGGTGCGCTATGGGTCGAGCGGATCAGCCGCAGACCGCGCGCCGTCGGCGACAGCGACATCGTCATGTCAATTGCGGCCGATCACGTAGGCGACGCAGTCCTCGGCCTCGGCGATGAAAGCGACATGCCGCTCGCCGCGCCGCAGCGGCACGTCGACATAGATGCCGGGATAGAGAAGCGCGCTGGCGTTCTGGTCGGCGCCGACCGTCTCGTTGCCGACGGCGAAGCGACAGGGGCCGGTGGCGATCAGCGTGACGACCTGGATGTGGTCGGGCAAAGGGACGGGGGTGCGGGTCGAGCTGGTAGAGACGGTCAGCTTTTGCGTGCCGCCGCTGGCAAAGCCGAGGACTTGCATCGGGTGGCCGTTGTCGTCCACGGGCAGAAGCAGGCTCATAGCGGTCTCCGGAACGGGCTGGAAGGCGAGGGTCGGCGAAGCGATCAATGGCGATTGTAGAGGAAAAAAAACCTATGTCAAGGATGACGTTCATAATCTCGGCTCGCCGCAACAAAGCCCTTTCAGAGTGCCGCCCGCCTCTGACATAGTTCCGGAAAAGCAGGACACGCCGAGACAGATGCCGACCGGTCGACGACTCTTGATCTACAGCCACGACAGCTTCGGCCTCGGCCATCTGCGCCGCTGCCGGGCGATCGCCCACGATCTCGTCGACCGCTACCCCAACCTGTCCGTGTTGATCCTCTCCGGATCACCGATCATCGGCAGTTTCGATTTCAAGTCGCGCGTCGATTTCGTCCGCGTGCCGGGCGTCATCAAATTGAAGAATGGCGACTACACCTCGCTGAAGCTGAACATCAACTTGAACACGACGCTGGAGATCCGGCAGTCGATCATCACCCACACGGCCAGCGCCTTCGACCCGGATGTCTTCCTGGTCGACAAGGAGCCTCTCGGGCTGCGGGGCGAGGTCGAGGCCACGCTCGATCTTCTGACCGGGCGCGGCAGGCAATGCGTGCTCGGCTTGCGCGACGTGATGGACGAGCCGCGGGCCCTTTACGCCGAGTGGCAGCGCAAGGGCGTTTTTCCGGCGCTCGAGCGCTATTACAACGATATCTGGGTCTACGGTCTGCCGGAAATGTTCGACCCGATCAGCGAGATACCGGGCATGGACCGGCTGGCCGAGCGGATCAGCTTTACCGGCTATATCGAGCGTGCCGCGGCCGAGCCGGATCGCCTGGCTCCCGGCCTGCCGCTCCCGGATCGGCCCTACGTGCTGGTGATGGCCGGCGGCGGCGGCGACGGGGCCGAATTGGTCGACCTGGTCCTCGCGGCCTATGAGAGCGACCCGACCATCCCGCATCCAGCTCTCGTCATATTCGGCCCGTTCATGAACTCCGAGCAGCGGAGCCAGTTCCAGGAACGTGCCGACCGGCTCGCCAACGTCTTCGCCACCACCTTCGAGGCGAACCCCGAGGCCCTCTACGGCCCGGCGGTCGGCGTCGTCGCGATGGGCGGCTACAACACGTTCTGCGAGATCCTCTCGTTCAACAAGCCGGCATTGATCGTGCCGCGCACCGAACCGCGCCTCGAACAGCTGATCCGCGCCCAGCGGGCCGAACGGTTGGGGCTGGTGCGCACGCTCGCCAGCGAGGGCGAGCGTCGCCCGGAAGTCATGGCCGCCTGTCTGCACGGCATCGCCGATTGGCCGCTTGCGAGTGCGGCGCTGCGCCGTCGGCTGCTCGGTGGATTGGAGCGCATCGCCGCCCTCTGCGCCCCGGCCTTCGACCCGAAAAAGCCCGTCGCCCGCTCCGCCTGATCGCCATGCAACCGCGCATCGGCCTGCTGCTCAAGGGCTATCCCAGGCTGTCCGAGACGTTCATCGCACAGGAAATTCTCGGTCTCGAGCGGGCCGGGCTCGAACTCCTGCTCGTCTCGCTGCGCCATCCGACCGACCCCGCCCGTCACCCCGTGCACGACGAGATTACCGCACCGGTGGTCTATCTGCCGGAATACCTGCACCACGAGCCGCTGCGGGTCTGGCGCGGCTTTTGGGCCGCACTTCGGCAGCGACACTTGCGTCGGGTGCTGGCCGTCTTCGTTCGCGACCTCCGCCGTGATCCCAGCCGCAACCGCGTGCGCCGGCTCGGCCAGGCCCTGGTCCTCGCCCGCGAACTGCCGGCGGATATCGCCGGCCTCTACGTCCACTACCTCCACACCCCGGCCTCGGTCGCCCGCTACACGGCCCTCATGCGCCGGCTGCCGTTCGCGATCTCGGCACACGCCAAGGATATCTGGACGATCCCGGATTGGGAGATCCGCGAGAAGCTGGAAGATGCGGCATGGCTGACCACTTGCACGACCATGGGTTTTCGCCATCTCCGCGCCCTGGCACCCGAGGCCCGGCTGCACTGCCGGCCGCACGGCGTCGACCTCGCCCGCCTGCCGGCGCC
>SLRI01000445.1 GCA_007131045.1 Rhodospirillales bacterium | reverse complement strand
TGACCAACCTCGCGACCTTGCGCGACTGGCCGCTGCGGATGAGCGTGGTCGACATCGCCTGGGGGACGTTCATCACCGGCATGACGGCCACGGCCGGGGCCTATGCGGTGCGGCTTTTCGGCTAGCCGTGACAGACCTGTGCTGATCGCCCAGCTTTCCGATGCACACTTGCGGCCACCGGGCGTGCTCGATCAGGGCGTGGTCGATTTCCAAGCTTCGGCGGCGCGGTTCGGTCAGGGCTCGACGTCGTCGCTGGAGGCACCACGCATTCTGTCTCGAACGATAGAGGCGGCGATGGTGCCGAGCGGCACCATGATCACGATTTGACCAGGGGCCAGAAGCTTGCAAGCCATGCCGTCATTGTCGAAGTCGTGGCGGGAGTGGTAGCCGGGTTCGCCATTGCGTGCCGGCGCCAAGCCGACACGGCGCGCGAAATCGCAGCTCGGGGCGGCCGCGAGAT
This sequence comes from Rhodospirillales bacterium, assembly GCA_007131045.1. Lineage (GTDB taxonomy): Bacteria > Pseudomonadota > Alphaproteobacteria > Geminicoccales > Geminicoccaceae > SLRI01. The sequence continues at coordinate 3,210 of SLRI01000445.1, read as the reverse complement.
GCAGGACCCGCTGCTCGAGCGTCCAGGCCCAAGGCAGGCTCGCCATCCAGAAAATCGCCAACGCCGCGGCGGTCGCGGCCATCATCCCGAGAAACGGGACGATCTGGCCGAGAAACGGGACGATCTGGTGGTTCTGGCGGCGCCATCGCTCGAGCCGAGCGATGCGCTGCTCCAGCCCGGACGGGCGCTTTGGCGGCTCGGACGGAGGCGTGGCTCGTCGATCTGGATCAGGCCCTCCCCATCCCATGAACCGCCCTCACCTCGCTGCTGATTGGAGCCGCAAGCGTACGCTGCCGGCGTTAACGAACCCCTAACGCGTGGGCCACGGCGGACTCGCAAAAAAGGTACCTGGAACCTTTCTGCTCTCGACTTGCCGGGCAGCGGGCACTCACGGAAAAGGTACCTGGAACCTTTTTGGGCCCAAAGGAAGGGTGAGGCGTGGGGAGGCTTGTTTCCCCACATCTTCTTCGCTCTTGCGCTGCCGCCGGCTCTCGACTTGCCGGGCAGTGGGCATGGCCCTAGTTCCGGGGTAGCAATGCGGAGGATGGTGGGATGTTGACACGGTCGCGCAGGGGGTGGGAGCTGCCGGAGAGTGCGGCGACGCCCGAGAGTGTCTGGTTCAGCCGGCGGCGGCTGTTGGCGGCCGGGGGTGCAGGCGCGATCTTGGCGGCGGCACCGGGTGCGGGGCTGCTCGGGCGTGCCGCGATGGCCGAGGAGGAGCCGATTGCGGCCGAGCTCTATCCGGCGCCGTTGAACGAGGCTTACGAGCTCGATCGGGAGCTGACCGATCCCGAGTTGGCGACCACCTACAACAATTTCTACGAGTTCGGCTCGCAGAAGAACATCTGGCGGGCGGCGCAGGCGCTGCGGCTGCGGCCTTGGACCGTGACCATCGACGGGATGGTCGAGGAGGAGATCGTCATCGATGCCGAGGACCTGATCCGGCGGATGCCGATCGAGGAGCGGCTCTACCGGCTGCGCTGTGTCGAGGCCTGGGCGATGGCGGTGCCGTGGACCGGGTTCGAGCTTTCCGCCCTGGTGGATTTCGCCCGGCCGCTGTCGTCTGCCCAATATTTAGTCATGACGACCTTCGAGGACAGCTCACAGGCACCGGGGCAGCGGCAGTTCTGGTACCCCTGGCCCTACACCGAGGGGCTGACCATGGCCGAGGCCACCAACGAGCTCAGCTTCATCGCGACCGGGGTCTACGGCGAGCCGATGCCGCGGCAGAACGGGGCGCCGCTGCGTCTGGCCGTGCCCTGGAAGTACGGCTTCAAGTCGGTGAAATCGATCGTCCGCTTCCACTTCACCGACCAGCGCCCGGTGACGTTCTGGGAGGAGATTGCGGGCCAGGAGTACGGATTCTGGGCGAATGTGAACCCCGAGGTGCCGCATCCGCGCTGGAGCCAGGCGACCGAGCGGATGCTCGGCAGCGACGAGAAGGTGCCGACCCAGCTGTTCAACGGCTACGGCGAGTTCGTCGCCCACCTCTATGACGGGCTCGACGGCGAGCGGCTGTTCATGTGAGCCGGGGCGGGCCCATCCACGAAGAGAATTGTAGGTGGTCTCTTTTTCGCGTCGCGCTCGTCGCGACAGCTTGACGCGCGCCTGCGTCAGAGGTACCAACTTTTCAGCAACGCCTGCGCAAAAAAAGAGCCGGGTCCGAAGACCCGGCCAAGTAGATCAGGGAGGCTAAATGTCTGAGAGAGCACCCCCGAGGGGGGCACTCGAGGACAAAGCCGAAGGCCTCGTCCCAACGCCGCCGGAGCGACGCTGCAGCAAAACGCTCAGAGCACCGTCTTGCTGCACTGCAATAAGTAGTGCCGTGCCACCTCGATGACCAGCCCCTTTTTGCAGGGGCAGGCATTTTTTTTTGCATGACACAGATGTAAGCCGTCGCTCACGAACCGCGGCCCCGCGGTGCTCACCAGTTCGGGTGGGCGGCCACCTTCTCGAGCAGGAAATCGCGGAACACGGCGACCCGGCGCGAGGCGCGCAACTCCTCGGGGTAGACGAAGTAGGCGGTGAAGCTCGGCCCCTCGATGTCCGGCAGGACGCGGGTCAGGCTGGGGTTGTTGCTGCCGAGATAATCCGGCAGCGAGGCGAGGCCGAGTCCGGTCTCGCAGGCCCTGAGCATGCCGAAGACGTTGTTGATGGTCAGCGTCGCCCGCCGTCCGTGCACCTCCTCCTCGTCGCGGCCGGCGGCGAGAATCCAGTTCAGGCTCGGCACTGGCGGCTGCCACTTGTCGCCGTAGGCGATGAGGTCGTGCCGATCGAGCCCTGCTGCGTCGGTGGGCGTTCCCTTGGCGTCGAGATAGCGCTTGCTGCCGTAGATGTGGGTGTGGACGGTCATCAGCCGGCGCTGCACGAGGTCGGGCTGGGTCGGTCGGTGCAGGCGGATGGCGACGTCGGCCTCGCGCATCGAGAGGTCGAGCTCGCTGTCGGTTACCGCGAGATCGAGGGTGATGTCGGGATAGAGCTCGCGAAACTGGAACAGATGCGAGGTCAGCCAGACCGTGCCGATGCCGATCGTGGTGTTGATCCGCAGATGCCCCGCCGCCTCGTCCTTGACCTCGCCGAGCGTGCTTTCGACCGTGGCGATCTTGCGCGCGACCTCTTCGGCGGTCTCGAGCAGCACCTCGCCCTGCTCGGTGAGGATCAGGCCCCTGGCGTGGCGGTGGAAGAGCGGCGTGCCGATGGTCTCCTCGAGCGCCCCGATCTGCCGGCTGATGGCGGATTGGCTCAAGCCCAGGCGGTCGGCGGCCCTGGTGAAGCTGCCGGCACCCGCCACGGCGTGGAAAATCCGGATGCGGTCCCAGTCGATCATCATCCCTGCCCTCTCCGGCCCCGTTCAGCCTGCACGGCGCAGCCAGCCTGCATCGCGCAGCGGCCCTGGGAGGCCGGGACTCAATCCTGCTCGGCCAGATAGCGTTCCGCCTCGAGCGCCGCCATGCAGCCGGTGCCGGCTGCGGTCACGGCCTGGCGGTAGATCTTGTCCTGGACGTCGCCGGCGGCGAAGACGCCCGGCACGGTGGTCCGGGTGCTGTCCGGGGCGGTCACCAGGTAGCCCTCGGCGTCCATCTCCAGCTTGCCGCGAAAGAGGCCGGTCGCCGGGTCGTGGCCGATGGCGATGAACACGCCTTCGACCGCGAGCTCGCTCTTCGTCCCGGTCTCGACGTGCTCGACGGTGAGGCCGGTCACGGTCTTCGG
>SLRI01000466.1 GCA_007131045.1 Rhodospirillales bacterium | reverse complement strand
CCCAGCCGCGGTGCCACCTCGCGGTAACTGGAGACCGCATAGCCGCCGTCGTTCGGTCCGTCCGGGACGGCGAAAAGGGGCATCAGGTGGAGGTAGGTCACCCCGAGGCACTCGAGATGCGGCAGCCGGTCGTAGACGCCGACGATGCTGCCGGCGAACCGATCGACATAGCCCATGGCGCCGATCTGGTCAGACCCGCAGAACCAATCCGGCAAGCGCTTCCGATCACGTTCGACCAGCCGATCGGGCCGGGCGATCGCAGCTTCGAGCGCCGTCTCGACCATGGCTTCGAGGTGCCAGGCGAAGTCCCATCGATGCGCATAGAGTGGCAAGAGGGCATCGACGAGTTGTGGGAAATGCGCCTGCAATCGAGTGTCGAGTTCGGCCCGCCGGTCGCCTGCCCGGACCAGGATCGGCTCGAGTCGACGGCGCAAGACGTCGACCGCCATCGTCGCCTGCTCGACCGTCACGAGGCGATTTCCTGATCGACCAGCCAGCGCACCGCGAATGCCGGCATCGAGATCGAGGGACCAGAGAGCTTCTCGCCGGAGAGGATGTCCCACCACTCTTCGGCAGCCTCGACCACCAGGTTGCGGCCGATGGCGGTGACGTTGACGACTGCCAGCAGCCGCCGCCCCGCCGTGCTTCGCTCGATCAGGACGAGCGCCGGGTCGGCGCTCAGGACACGCTGCATGGCGTCCGGATGCAGAGCAGGCTCGGCCGCCCGGGCGCGCAGCAGGCGGCCGATGCCTTCGAAGACAAGGTGACGAAGTGAGGTGGGATCATCGAGTTCGGCCCGGACGGTGGCTGCGTCCAGCTTGGCGCGGTTGATCGACCGGTTGCGGCCCGTCTCGGCCATGCCGGCGCGGTCGCTCCTGGAGCCCAGGAGCGAGTGGATATAAATGCCCGGAAGGCCAGCCATCGCGAGCAAAATGCCGTGAGCCGCCACCATCGCCGCCGCCCGAGTGGCGTCGTCGGTCTCGGCGGGCACGAGCCCATCGATGTAGCTGATGTTCAATTCGTAAGGCCTGGTCGAGCCGTCGGGCATGGCCCGCATCGAGACGGCGCCGCCGCGCTCGATGACGGTCTCGGCCATTGCCGCGACGGCTTCGGGCAGCAGCAATCCCTCGAGCGGCCGCATCCCGATGCCGTCGTGCGACGCCAGGAAGTTGAAGAAGGTGGTGCCGGCTGGCGGCGGCTGCAGATTTCGCGCCCAGGTGGTGAGTGCGGAGGCATCACTGGTTTGAAAGGCGTGCTGGACCAAGGGCGGCAGGGGGAACTGGTAGACGAGGTGCGCCTCGGGCACGCCGTCGCCGAAATAGGAGACGTTCTCCGCGTGCGGCACATTGGTCTCGGTGATGATCAGGGTGCCGGGTGCAACCGCCTCCACCACCTCGCGCATCACCTGGACCAGCGCATGCGTCTCCGGCAGGTGCATGCAGCCGGTGCCCAGCCGCTTCCACATGAAGCCGATGGCATCGAGACGTATGAACCGTGCACCCTTGGCGCAGTAGTCGAGGAGGATATCGAGAATCTCGACGAGAACAGCCGGATTGCCGTAGTCGAGATCGACCTGATCGGCGCTGAACGTGGTCCAGACATGCGCCTTGCCGTCGCGGGTCTCGACCTCGGTCAACAGCGGAAGGGCCCGCGGGCGCACGACGGCACTGTAGTCGGCATCCGGATCACAGCGGATGAAGTAGCCGTCATAGGGCGCCTCGCCAGCGAGGAAGCCCTTGAACCAGGCGCTTTCGGCCGAGGCGTGGTTGATCACGGCATCGAACATCAGCTCGAAATCTCCGGCCAGAGCCGCGACGTCGTCCCAGTCGCCGACCGCCGGGTCGACCGCCCGGTAGTCCACGACCGAAAAACCGTCATCCGAGGTCCAGGGGAAGAAGGGGAGGAGATGCACGGCGCTAACGAGCTCGCTGCACCGCTCCTGCAAAAAACCGTGCAGCGTCGCGAGCGGTGCCTCGGCGTCGGCCCGAAGCGTATCGGCGTAGGTGATCAGCATGGCATCCGACTGATCGAGCCAGGCCCGACGTTCGCTCATCGCTGGTCGCCAGCGATCGACCAGTGCCGCGATCTCGGGTAGGAGGTCAGCGGCTCGGTCGGCCCCATAGACGAGACGGAGTTGGGTTTCGATCCGCTCGTTAACCGTTTTTTCGGATTCGCCTGCCATTGATCGCATTCCTCCGTCTGCTTTCTGCCGCCTTTGATACCGCCTCGTCGCCACGCCTGTCATGGGAACTCTGCGTGTCCGAACCAAGCGACTGCTCGAGCTGTCCATGACCCGGCCCCGTGGCCTCCATCCGGGCCGTCCCCACCCGCTCGGCGCCACGCTCGACGAGAACGGCGTCAATTTCGCGGTCTTCTCGGCGCACGCCGAAAGAATCGAGCTCTGTCTCTTCGATCCGGCGGGCGAGCGCGAGGTGGCCCGCCTGACGCTGCCGGAATGGACCGACGAGGTCTGGCACGGCTATCTGCCCGGGGCCGGCGCCGGTCTCGTCTACGGCTACCGGGTTCACGGGCCGCATGCGCCTGAAGAGGGCCATCGCTTCGATCCCGCCAAGCTGCTGCTCGACCCTTATGCGCGACGGCTCTCTGGCCGTTTCGAGCGCTCCGCGTCGAGCCCTGACGGCGCCGCTTGCCGGTTCGGTGCCGATACGGCAGGGCTCGTCGCCAAAGCGATCGTGACGCCGGCGGACTTGCCCCTTGCCGACCATGCGGTCCGCCCCCGAAACGGGCGCTCGTCGACCCTGATCTACGAGGCCCACGTCAAGGGCCTGACGGCCTTGCACCCCGAAGTTGCGCCCCGGCGGCGCGGCACTTACGCGGCACTCGGTGAGCCCCACGTGATCGAGCACTTTCAGCGCCTGGGCGTCACAGCACTCGAACTCATGCCGATCCAGGCCTTCATCGACGAGCCGCATCTGATCGAGAAGGGCCTCGTCAACTACTGGGGCTACAACCCGATCAATTGGTTCGCGGTCGAGCCGCGCTACGCAAGCACGAGCGATCCGCTCGCGGAGTTGCAGGCCGCGATCGCAGCCCTGCATGCCGCCGGCATCGAGGTGCTGCTCGATGTCGTCTACAACCACACCGGCGAAGGCGACGGCTTTGGCCCCTGCCTCGCCTATCGCGGGCTCGACAACAAGAGCTACTACCGTCTCGATCCGACCGCTGCGGACGGCTACGCCAATCTCACCGGCTGCGGCAACACTGTCGATGCGAGCTATCCGCGTGTCCTGCAGCTGATCATGGACAGCTTGCGCTACTGGGTCGAGGTCGTCGGGGTGGACGGCTTCCGCTTCGATCTCGCGGCGACCCTCGGCCGCGAGCCCGCGGGCTTCGACAAGGGTGCCGGGTTCTTCGACTGCCTGAAGCAGGATCCGGTTCTCTCGCGGGTCCGGCTGATTGCCGAGCCCTGGGACATCGGCCCCGAAGGCTATCGGATGGGCGGTTTCGGCCCCGGCTGGTCGGAGTGGAACGATCGCTACCGCGATGTCGTCCGCGGCTTTTGGCGCGGTGACGAGGGAATGCTGCCCGAGCTCGCCGCACGGCTCTTGGGCTCGGCCGACCTCTTCGAGCATCAGGGGCGCCGCCCCTGGTCGAGCATCAACTTCGTCGCCGCCCACGACGGCTTCACCCTCGCCGACCTCGTCACTTACCAGGAGCGCCACAACGAGGCCAATCTGGAGAGCAACGGCGACGGTCACGGCCACAACCTGTCCTGGAACAACGGCATCGAAGGCCCGAGCGATGATACGGCGATCGTCGCCGCCCGTGAGCGCGACGTCCGCAATCTGCTCGCCACCTTGTTTTTCAGCCAGGGCACGGTGATGCTCGGGATGGGCGACGAGCTCGGCCGTAGCCAGAGCGGCAACAACAACGCCTATTGCCAGGACAATCCGCTCTCCTGGGTCGACTGGCCGGCCGCCGACGAGGCGCTGCTCGACTTCGTGGCGCGCCTCGCCGCCATTCGTCGTACCCACCCGATCCTTCGCCGACAGCACTTCCTCCACGGCAGCATCGAAGCCGACGACGGTACGCCGGATGTGCAGTGGCTGAAACCCGAGGGCATGGCCATGACGCGCGCCGACTGGAGTGACCCGACCCGCCGCGCGGTCCTGTTGCTCCTCGCAGGCGACGCCACCGTCGAGTTCAACGAGGACGGATCGCCGGCAACGGACGGCCGTTTCGTCGTCGCCCTCAACGCCGGCAGCGCGCCCCTGCCACTCGATCTGCCGAACGGCCGCTGGACAGTTCGGCTGGATACCAGCGCTCAGGCGCGACCAGAGCTGCTTCCGGCCCGCAGCGTGGTCTTGTTCGAGGCGCTTACGACGCCCAACTCTCACCTCAGCGAACAAGGATGAGGGGAGCGGCTCGTGATCGCCGTCATTTTCGAGTTTTGGCCGGCCGACGAGCATCGCGGTGAGTATTTCGACCTGGCGGCATCGCTGCGACCATTGCTCGACGAGATCGACGGCTTCATTTCGATCGAGAGGTTCGAGAGCGTGACCACCCCGGGCAAGTTCGTCTCGCTGTCGTTCTGGCGAGACGAGGCTGCAGTGGCAGCCTGGCGGCGAGTGGCCGAGCATCGGGTGGCGCAGGCCAGGGGCCGTGGCCACATCTTCAGCGACTACCGTCTGCGGGTGGCCGAGATCGAGCGCGATTACGGCATGCACCATCGTGACCAGGCACCCACCGACAGCCGCGAGCGACACGGCTGAGCGGCCCGTTCAGCGCGGGAAATCCAGCCCCATCTCGCCATAGCGCTCGGCGTCGTCCTGCCAGCGCTCTCGGACCTTGACGAAAAGGAAGAGGTGGACGCGAGCCTCGAGGATATCCTCGAGCTCGAGCCGGGCCGCCTCGCCGAGCGCCTTGATCTGCCGGCCACCCTTGCCGAGGACGATGCCTTTCTGGCTCGGTCGCTGGACATAGATCACCTGATCGATCCGAATCTCGCGCCCGTTTGCGGATTCCGTCCAGGCCTCGGTCTCGACCGTCGCCGAATAAGGCAACTCCTGGTGCAGCTGGTGAAACAGCTTTTCACGGGTGATCTCGGCGGCCATCGCCCGATTGGAAAGGTCGGAGAGCTGATCCTCGGGAAAGAGCCAGGGGCCGGCCGGCAGCCGTGCCGCCACATCGGCCAAGAGTTCGGCGCAGCCACTGCCGGTCTCGGCCGAAACGAGGAACGTCGCCGCGAATTCGCGCGCCTCGTTGAGCTCCTTGATCAAGGGGAGAAGCCTCGCCGCCGGCACCAGATCGATCTTGTTGACGACCAGGATCGGCGACGAGCGCAGGTCGGCCAAACCGGCGAGAACCGTCCGGCCAGCGGCGTCGAGACCCCGCTTCGCATCGACGAGAAAGAGGCAGAGATCGGCGTCGCTGGCTGCCGCCCAGGCCGCCTGCACCATCGCCCGCTCCAACCGCTTCTTCGGCGCGAAGATGCCCGGCGTGTCGACGAAGAGCACCTGTGCCTCGCCCTGCATCGAGATGCCGATGATCCGCCGACGCGTGGTCTGCACCTTGGGCGAGACGATGGAGACCTTGGTGCCGACGAGCTGGTTCAGCAAGGTCGACTTGCCGACATTGGGCGCCCCCAGGATCGCGACGAAGCCGGCGCGCGTGGCCGGGGGCGGCGCGGTCGGGAGGTCGTCGGGCCCTGCCGCCTCAGACATCGGGGTCGCTGCCGGCGGACTTGCCCTCGAGCCTTTCGAGGAGCATCGCGGCTGCCGCCTGTTCGGCCGTCCGCTTGGCCCCGGCTTCGGCGACGGCACTGCCCAGCCCCTCGATCGCCGCCTCGACGGTAAACACGGGCGCGTGCGCCGGGCCCTCGCTGTCGAGCACCCGGTAGCTCGGCAGGCTGAGGCCGCGGGCGAGCGACCACACCTGCAGCATCGTCTTCGCATCGCGCGGTGATTCGGTCATGTCGACCACCCGGTTCTGCCAGTACCGGCGTACCAGGGATGCCGCTGGCGCATAGCCACCATCGAGAAAAACCGCCCCGATCACGGCCTCACAAGCATCGGCGAGAATCGTCGGATTGGTCATCCCGCCGCTGCCGCGGCCGCCATGCGCCACCTCCAGCCATCGGCCGAGTCCGATCTGGCTCGCTACATCCGCCAGCGTCTCGCGCCGCACCAGCATCGAGTGACGATGGGTCAGGCCACCTTCGGCTTCGTCCGGATAGGTCTCGATCAACAGATGCGCCACGGCGAGCCCGAGCACGCGATCACCGAGGAACTCCAGCCGCTCGTTGCTGCGCGGTCGCGATTTGCCCAGCGGCTGCCGACGCACGGGCGCCAGAGCGCTCGCGTGCGTCAACGCTTCCGCCAACAAGCCGTCATCGCCGAAGCGGTAGTCGATCACCGCCTGGATCTGATCGAGGTCGCCCGAGCGGCTGTGGGCGCGGCGTGGCTTCATCGACGGCGCAAATCAAATGATGCGCTTGAAGATGCGGTCGTAGCGGATGGCCCACGGCCACTTCCACGGCTCCCATATTCGGGCCGTGCCGTTGACCGAGAACATCATGATTTCGGCCCGGCCGATCAGATTCTCCACCGGAATGTAGCCCACGGCATCAGTTCGGCTGTCGAGGGAATTATCGCGGTTGTCGCCCATTGCGAACACGTGATCCGCCGGCACTTCGAAGACGCCGGTATTGTCGAGACGCCCGCGATCGGTGAGATCGAGGATAAAATGCTGCCGATCGGTATCGGGCAGTGTTTCGCCGTACTTGTCGATTGCGATCTGCCGTCCGGCCATGTCGTCGACGAACGCGCCGACCGCCTCCAACGCCGCCGCCTCGCCGTTGATGTGCAGGACACCATCGATCATCTGCAGCCGATCGCCCGGCAGACCGACGATCCTCTTGATATAATCCGTCTTGTTGTCGGTCGGCAGCTTGAAGACCGCGACATCGCCGCGCTCCGGCATCGAGCTGAAGATGCGCCCGGAGAAGAGTGGCAGGCTGAGCGGCAAGGAATACTTGCTGTAGCCGTAGGCGAATTTCGAAACGAACAGATAATCGCCCACGAGCAGGGTCGGCTTCATCGACCCCGATGGGATATTGAACGGCTCATAGGCGAAGGTGCGCACGAACAGGGCGATCGCGATCGCATAGACCAGCGTTCGCACCGTCTCCTTTATGCCGCCCGCCTTGCGAGCGCTCATGATGGACTGTTCGCGCGAGTGGCGAGATGATCTGGATGACACACGCTTGGCTATAGCTCTGCTCGCGCTGCTGAAAAGAGAACGTCGGGTCGCATCTGCCGGGTTCACCTGCTGCACCCGCAGGCCCGAAGATGAACTTAACCGACGGCCGCCCGCTGGTAAAGCGCTGCCTGCTCACCGGGTGCGGCGCTGATAATCACCATGGCATGAGCCAAGGGCGGTTCATCGGTCAACGTCAACTCCATCGTGGCCACCATCCCGGCGGGCGTCATCGCCGCGAGACGTGCCGCAGCACCGCCGAAGAGCTCCAGCGTCGGCTGGCCCGAGGGCAGGTTCACGACCCCGATCTCGCGCCAGAAGACGCCGCGGCTGAGGCCGGTGCCGAGAGCCTTGGCGCACGCCTCCTTCGCAGCGTAGCGCTTGGCGTAGGTATCGGCGCGACGCAGCCGCCGGTCGGCCTTCGCGCGCTCGATATCGGTGAAGCAGCGCCGGGTGAAGCGCTCACCGAAGCGCTCGAGCGTCTTTTCGATCCGCCGGATGTCGATGAGATCGCTGCCGATACCGATGATCATGGCCGCTGTTCCGAAACTGCGTTCAACCGGTCGCTGGTTTATCGAGCGAGGCGCGCGCCTCGTCCATGAGACGACGCATCCGGGCGATTGTCGGAACGAAGCCCGCGAAGATCGCCTCACCGACAAGATAGTGGCCGATGTTGAGCTCGACCACTTCGGGGATCGCCGCCACCGGCCCGACCGTGGCGAAATCCAAGCCGTGCCCGGCATGGCACTCGATCCCGAGCTCCATCGCCAGAGCTGCCGCCCGCTGCAACCGCGCGAGCTCGGTCGCCTGTGCATTGCCCGAGGCCTCGCAATAGGTCCCGGTATGCAACTCCACCACCGCAGCACCCAGCCGATGCGCGGCCTCGAGTTGCCGGGGTTCCGGATCGACGAAGAGGGAGACCCGGGTGCCGATTTCGGCGAGCCCCTCGACGATCGGCCGGAGACCTTGCTCGACGCGCACCACGTCGAGGCCACTCTCGGTCGTCCGCTCCTCGCGCTTCTCGGGGACGAGGCAGGCAGCGTGAGGCCGAACCCGCCGGGCGATGCCCAGCATCTCCTCGGTCGCCGCCATTTCGAAGTTGAGCGGCAGTGGGCATTCCGCCGCCAGTCGATCGATATCGCCGTCGGTGATGTGTCGGCGATCCTCACGCAGATGGGCGGTGACGCCTTCGCCACCGCCCTCGGCGATCAGCATCGCGGCCCGCAGAGGATCGGGGTGCGTTCCGCCGCGCGCGTTGCGCAAGGTCGCCACATGGTCGATGTTCACGCCCAGACGTTGGTGCAGCAGCGTCGATTGCGCCATGGTCGGTCCCGCGTCGTGAAAAGTGGCGCTGAGGAAACCACCGAAGTTGCCCATCGAACAGGGCCAATCGATCGCATCGACCACACGCCAAAGGCCTGCAGCCGACCGTGGCGAAGCCCTGTCGTTCCTTTGTCGCCACCGATCCGCAGGCGCCGATCCGCAGGCGCCGATCAGTGCGAGATGCGCTGACCCGAGGCCTTGTCGAACACGTGCACGGCATCGAGATTGGGGGCGAGATGGATCTGGTCGCCCGGCAACAGGCGATGCCGTTCGCGGAAGACGGCCTGTGCCTCGCCACCGGCAAAGCGCGTGATGACCAGGATCTCGGCGCCGGTCGGCTCGACCACGACGACTTCGGCTACGGCACCGTTCTCGCTCTCGCCGACCAGATGGAGGTGCTCGGGGCGAATCCCGTAGACGATCTCCTGGCCGTCGTTGCCGGCCACGTCGCCGGGTAGCGGCAGGCGACTGCCGTCACCCGTCACCGCAACGACCGCCCCGTTCTGCCGGTCGATCCGCGCATCGATGAAGTTCATCGAGGGCGAGCCGATGAAGCCCGCGACGAAGAGGTTGGCCGGATTGTCGTAGAGATCGAGCGGTGCGCCGATCTGCTCTACGTGCCCGCCCTGCATGACGACGATCCGATCGGCCATCGTCAGGGCTTCGATCTGGTCGTGGGTCACATAGATCGAGGTGGTCTTCAGGCGCTGGTGCAACTCCTTGATCTCCGAGCGCATCTGCACCCGGAGCTTGGCGTCGAGGTTGGAGAGCGGCTCGTCGAAGAGAAAGACCTGCGGGTCGCGGACGATGGCCCGGCCCATGGCGACGCGCTGCCGCTGCCCGCCGGAGAGTTGGCGCGGGTAGCGGGCGAGATAGTCACCCAGGCCCAGAATATCCGCAGCCTTGTTGACGCGCTCCTCGATCACCGCCTTGGGTGCCTTCGCCAGCTTGAGCGAGAACGCCATGTTCTGCAGCACGGTCATGTGCGGGTAGAGCGCATAGTTCTGAAAGACCATGGCGATGTCACGATCCTTCGGCGGCACGGTGTTGACCACCCGGCCACCGATCGCGATCTCGCCCGAGTTGATCTCCTCGAGCCCGGCGATCATCCGCAACAACGTGGATTTGCCACAGCCCGAGGGCCCGACCAGGACGACGAATTCGCCATCCTCGATGTCGACAGACACCCCGTGCAACACCTGCACGGAGCCGAAAAACTTCTCGACCTTGCGAACATCGACGGCGGCCATCCTGCCCCTCCTCCTGATCCGATCACTGCCGTTGGCCACCCGGTCGAAGCCGCCAATCGGCCCGCGTCTTCTGCGAACACGTCATACCACACTTCTGACGCCTTTCGCGCGCCACGGCAATGGATGTCCGCGCTATTAGCTGCGCTTATCGTCCCCTCGCCCATCAAGAGGCCGAACGCCGGCGGGCGAGCCGCCGGCAACGCCAGTGGTCACCAGCTGCCGGTGTTCGGCATCGACGCCCATGGTTCGGCCTTGGGTAGGGCCTCGCCCTTCTGCAACAACTCGATCGAGATGCCGTCGGGCGAGCGGACAAAGGCCATCCGCCCGTCGCGCGGCGGGCGATTGATCGTGACCCCGCCGTCCATCAGCGACTGGCAGGTGGCATAGATGTCGTCGACCTCATAGGCCAAGTGGCCGAAATTGCGGCCTCCCTGGTATTCCTCGGGATCCCAGTTGTAGGTGAGCTCGACCAGCGGCGCCTTGACCTCGCGCCCGGCAGCCTCGTCCTCGTCGGCGGCGAGAAAAATCAGCGTGAAGCGGCCCTGCTCGCTCTCGGTTCGCCGAACCTCCTTCATGCCGAGCTTGTTGCAGTAGAAATCGAGCGACTGGTCGACGTCCGACACCCGAACCATCGTGTGCAAGTAGCGCATCACTGCTCCCCCTCTGGTTTATTACGACACCCCCGTTACCTAGGCCTTCGTGAACCGCGCGCCAAGGCGCCAGTTGGAGAGGGAGATCGATCGCGTGCCCGACTTCGTCGATCGCGCAAGAGGTGCCATCCTGGGTCAGTTCATCGGTGATGCGATGGCCCTCGGCAGCCATTGGCACTACAACCTCTTGGAACGCCAAAGGCTCTACCCGGGTGGCATTCACGGCTTCGAGCTCCCCTCACCCGGGCACTACCATGCCGGTCGCCGGCCCGGTGATCCGACCCACTATGGTGATGCGGCGAGGCTGCTGCTCGAAAGCCTGGTCGAGGATGACGGCTTCGACGAGCGGCGGTTCGGCCGCCGCTTCGTGGCGGCGTTCGATGCGGGCTATGCGGGCTACCGCGACAAGCCGACCCGCCTGACGATCGAGAACGCCTCGCCGCACCTGGGCGATCCGAGCTTCGCCTTTCAGCATGGCGCCGACGACTTCCAGACGGTCTCGATGTGCCGGCTCGCTCCGGTCGTGGTGGCCTATGCCGGACGGTCCGAACGCGATGCCGTGGTCGCGCGGGTGGTCCGCGTGACCCAGGCGAACGCCGAGGCCGTTGCGCACAACCAAGCCTTCGCGCGCATTCTGGACGCGGTTCTCCACGGCACCGATCTGGCCTCGGCGATCGGTACGGGCTGCGCAGCACAGACAGGTCCATGCGCCGATCTCGTGCGCATTCGTCTCGGCGATGCGCTCGCCATGCAGGACAAGCCCGTCGTCGATGCCACAGGGCTCGTCGGGCGCTCCTGCTATCTGCCGTGCACCTTTCCGAGCGTCCTGCACGCCTGCCTCCGGCATCCGGGCGATTTCGAGACCGCGGTACTCGAGACCGTTCGTGCCGGCGGCGACAACGCGAGCCGTGCGGCGTGCGTCGGCGCTTTGCTGGGGGCCGCACTGGGCGCTTCGGCCATTCCTACTCACTTAGCCGAGCGACTTCACGCCCGAGTCGCGATCGAAGCGGCGATCGAGCAACTCCTCGCGCCGATAGAACGGCTCACGGCAGAAACCGGCTCTTCAGCGGGACACCGGTCCAGAGTGTGACGAGGTGAGCAAGGCTCAAGAGTACCAGTATGACACCGATCAGCAGCACCGGGATCGGCGGCAGCAACGGCAAATCCCCGAGACCGCGCGGCCGGCGCTCCTGCCATCCGGCCCAGCCGCAGAGAACGAGCCCCACGGTGAGCAGTGCCAAGGTCGGTGCCAGGGTCAAACTACCAGTCCGGTCGAGAAGCAGCGTCGGCAATGCCCGCCGCGCCATCAGGGCCTTATATCGTGGTCCCCGTGGGTCGGTCATTCAAATGCTGAACGACGCATCGGCGACGAAGCTCTGCCCGAGATGACCGTCCAGGGCAGCCGAGTTCCGTGGCGGCCGGCCCACCTGCACCGGCTGCTCCAGGACCGCATTGCTCACGGCGTCCAGGCCGTCGTCGAGCGTGTTCGTCCCGGGAGCCCATTCGCGCATTTCCTCGATGAAGCCGGATTCGAGCACCGAGTGGTGGATGTGCAGGTGGCCGGCAGCCATGATCGGATCGAGGGCACTCAGGATGCGATCGGTCTTGCCGCGGCTCGAATGCCGCTCGACGAGGGTCAGCTGGTGCGCGCTGCCCTTGAGCTCGCGCCGGACCAGCGCCGGCAGGAAGCGGCCGATGCCGTTGGTCTCGATGAACAGCCGGGTCTGCTGCAAGCCCGCCGCGAAATCGATCGCCTGGCGGATGAGCTGGGTCGCCTCGTCGACATCCTCCAGTCGCTCGATGGAGAATTGCAGGTAGCGCAGACCGTGCAGCCAATAGCGCCCAGCGCGATCGACCATTACCACGGCGATGGCGCTTCGATCGCCGCGCCCCGGGCGCCCATAGGCCGGATCCCACCAACAGACGCTGGAGACCATGGCCGTCTCACCGACGGTGAGCCGCAGCCGGCCTTGCGACCATCGGCTCTCGAGCGCGTCGGTGTAGGTGACGAGGCGCTCGGGGTCGAGCTTGATCGCCCGAGGCGGCGTGGGCTCCAGCATCATTTGGCTGCGGAACCGCTGTGGGCCGGTGTGCCGTCGCAGCGCCTCGATCGTCGCCGGCGTGAACCGCTCCGGCCAGGCGCTCGTTCCGTCGGCTTGCACCAGCGGCAGGCACAATCGCTCGAAGCCGTCGAGAAACGGCCGCTGTTCGCCGATCTCGGCCCGCGCCCGATCGGCGTAGATGGAGTAGTAGCTGTGCGGCGTGCCGACGAAGAGCTGCAAGCCCGTCGGCACCAGCACGAAGTCGATCTCGGCCAGGCGTTGCCGCAACTCGTCGCGGCTGCTCGCCGTGCTGCAGGTGTTGGGCACCTCGACATCGTCACAGACGATGATATCGGCGCGCGTGCCGGTGACGTTGCCGCCGAGACCGCGGGCCAGCACCGAAGGGTCGCGATGGTTGCGGGTGCGGCGGACGGTGAACTGATCGTTCGCCCAGTTTTCGGGGCGCTGCTGCAGCAGATGCGACGCTGCCGGGTGCAGCTCGATGATCCGGCGAATGTTGCGGCTCATCTTGTTGGCGAGCATCTGCTCGGCGGCAATGACGAGAATGCGCAGGTTCGGGTTGCCGGTGAGCAACCACGCGGCGAAGAGACCGACCAGGGTCGACTTGCCGGCATCACGAAAGACCATGAGCAGGAGGCGACGCTCCCCGGCGAGCCATTTGCGATAGAGCCAGCGGCTGATGAGCAAATGGAGCACCGGGGTCGCGAGGCCTTGCAGCTTGTTCCAGACGATGACGAATTGCGGAAAGCCGAGAAACCCGATCTTCGGCACCGCCGGACGATCAGTGGCACGACCGGGACTGCTGCTGCGTTTGGCCATGTTCGTGCCGCTCAGCCCAGGAGGCTGCGGCCGATCGTCGACGAGCTGTTGCCGAGCAGGCGGTTGGTGGTGGTCAACAGGTTGTTGCGACGCCGCGTGCCGAAGGTGTCGCGAATCTGCTTCACCCGAGCGCTCGCGACGTCGCGCCGCGCGTTGGTGTCGACTTCCGCCTCGCGCTCGAGACCACGGAGGATCGCGTCGATCGAGCCACCGGTGGTGGCCGTGCCGGTCGCACCGGCGCGCACCCGCTCACTGGCCTGCCGACGCCTGAGCGCATTGGCCTGCTGGCGCTCCGTGTCGCGGTTGTCACGCATGATCGATTCGATCTGCCGATCACGCTCCTTCTTCAGGTTGCGGTTCTCACGCTTCGCGGCCTCCTGGCCGAGCGCCACATTGAGACCCAAGCTCGCAAGACTGCTCAATCCACCCAT
>SLRI01000538.1 GCA_007131045.1 Rhodospirillales bacterium | reverse complement strand
CGGGTCAGCATCGGCCAGTAGGTGACCACGAACGTCGTGAAGGCGAGGATCCAGAGGGTGCCGGCGAGCGCGCGCAGGCCGTCGAAGCCCCAGGCGGTGCCGTCGAGGATGCGGGCGAGGGCGCTCAGGATGATCAGGACGTAGATGACGCTGGTGGTGGCGCCGGCGGTCAGCGCCCGGCCGGAATGGCCGAGGCTGGCGCGGGTCATGACGGCCAGGGTCATCACCCCGATGCCGCCCACGGTCCAGGCGTGCAGCGCCGCGATCGGCTGGACAGCTGCGCTGAAGTGGCTGGCGGCGAGCAGCAGGAAGCCGGTGGGCACGAAGGCGTAGCCTACATGCAGGATGGTGACCAAGGGCTCCTTCAGTGTGCGGTCGCCGGCCCAGCGGACGAGCCGGGCGAGGTGGAGGAGGCCGGCCAAGAGGGCGAGGACGGCGGTGGTCGGGCTCCATGGGGTCGCGACGAAGCTCAACAGGGCGAGGCCGGCAAACGCGATGGCGAAGCCGTCGAAGAGGCTCATCGGTGCCGGCAGGCGGCCGGCTTCCTTTTCGCTCTTCTTGCCCTGGGCCAGCCAGTTGCGGGTGAAGCTCGGCACGACTCGGCCACCGATGAGCATCAACAGCAGGAGGATGGCGGCGATGCCGAGGCGGGTGCCGTAATCGGCGCTGCCGAAGCGGGCGGCCTCGAGGTGGAAGGTGGCGTTGCCGAGGAAGAGGAGACCGACGAGCAGCAGCACCGGCAGGTTGCGCTTGTTGGCGCCGGCCAGGAGCTCGCGGGCGATGATCGCGATGAGGCAGGCGAGAAAGGCCAGATCGAGGAATGCTGTGAGCCATGGCCCGAGCCAGAGGCCGATGCCGACGGCGGCACGGCCGACAGCCCAGATGAGCACGAGGGCGAGGAGCGGCAGGCCGGTGACCGGCAGCCGCCCGGTCCAGTTGGGCACGGCGGTCAACAGGAAGCCGGCGACGACGGCCGGCAGATAGCCGTAGAGCAGCTCGTGGACGTGCCAGTCGACGGCGCCGAAGCCGGTCGGCAGGTTCAAGGCGCCGGCCAGAACCAGGAGCCAGGCGAGCATTGCGACCACCGCCCAGACGGCGCCGGCCAGAAAGAACGGGCGAAAGCCGAGGCCGAGAACGGCCGGGCCCTTGTGCTTTCTGATGCGTTCGGCCGTGGTGGCGGGCATGGCGCTCGATCGAGGCTCGGGACGGCGGCTCGGCTAGTGCAGGCTCGGCGATGCCGGCTGCGGCTGCTGCGGCTGCACGCCTTGCCGCCAGCAATGGTCGAGCGTCTCGCTCTCCAGATAGCGGTGACGAATCAGATCGTCCACGAGCTTGGCGGTGCCGGCGTAGAGGCGGCGCCAGGTGTCATCGGCGTCGACCGGCGGCTGGTGCGCCGCGGTCACGGTTTCGAGGCAGCACAAGTAGGCCTCGAGCCGCGAATGCTCGAACTTGAGCTCCGAGAGTGCGCGGCCGCTGCCGGGCTCGATCCGGCGCAGCCGCGGGAACAGCTCGCTCTCCTCCTTGCCCATCCGGGCATCGAGCACCTCGGTCAGTTCCTGCAGCACGCCGGCGAGGCCGAAGGGGACGTCGGGGTGGCCGTGATGGAGCCGCTCCACCTCCTCGGCGAGACGGACCAGCTCCGGCAATTCCTGGCGGTGGACCATGTGGTAGCGGGCGAGGATGTGGCCGATCAGCGGTTCGAGCTTGCGCGGTCGGGTGGCTTCCGCCTCCGGCGGCAGGTCTTCGAGTGCGGCCGCCACGTCCTCGACATCGGTGTCGTGGGCGGCCGCCACCGCCGCCAGGTCCTGATCCAGCATGCAGCAGAAATCGAAGCGGAACCGGCGAAAGACGCTGGTCGCTCCGGGTCGTGTCGCGGCGAGCTCGACCATGGTCTTCGCCGCCGAGCAGCGTCTCGTGCGCATCTGTTCACTCCCCCAGTGGACGGCCCGCCTGCCAGCCGTGATATGCACCTCTCGCAGTAGACACTGCACGCCGGACGGCGGGCGTTCTCAATGGAAATTGAAAGTGTAGCGGCGATGCGTCTCACCTCCTCGATCGGCTCGGCGGACGGCCCGGTCGAGGGCTATCGAAAGCGGCATCGATGACCTCTGGTTGGGCCGAGTATCTGATGGCCTTTGCCGTCTTCATCGCCGCGCATGCCCTGCCCGCGCGGCCGGCCGTGCGGCGCCGGCTGGTGGCGTTGACGGGCGAGCGGGCCTACCTCCTCGCCTATTCCGCGGTTTCACTCGGCCTCCTCTACTGGTTGATCCTGGCAGCCGGCCGGGCGCCGGTGGTCGTGCTCTGGGGGACGGCTCCCTGGCAGCTCTGGGTTCCCAATCTGGTGATGCCGGTGGTGGTGCTGCTGGCGGTGGCCGGAATCGGGATCGCCAACCCGTTCTCGTTCGGCGGCAGCATCGAGCGCCGCTTCGATCCGGTGCGGCCGGGGATCACGGCGGTCAGCCGCCACCCGCTGCTCTTGGCGATCCTGCTTTGGGCGCTAGCCCACCTGCTGCCCAACGGCACTCTGGCGCACGCGCTTTTGTTCGGGCTCTTTGCCCTTTTCGCCGGGCTCGGCATGGTCATGCTGGATCGGCGCCGCCGGCGGCAATGGGGGCCCGTGCGGTTCGCCCATCTCGCCCGCAACACCTCGCTCTGGCCGGCCGAGGCCTGGCTTCGCGGCCGGGTGCGACCCGGCCTCGACGTCCTGTCCGGGCCGCGGCTGGCCGTCGCTGCTGCCGTCTATCTCGGGCTCCTGCTCCTCCACCCCGTGCTGTTCGGCGTCTCGCCGCTGCCGCTCTTTTGAGGTGATCGACAGCTGGGCCGGCTGCCGCTAGCTTCCCCCCGGACGCTGGCTGCTGCGGCTCGGCGTGTGCGGAAAGGCACGGTCATGGGTATCGAAAGTCTGCTCGTTTTTCTTATTGTCGGTGCCATCGCCGGCTGGCTCGCCGGGCTGATCGTCAAGGGCTTCGGCTTCGGCCTCTTGGGCAATATCGTCGTCGGCATCGTCGGCGCCTTCATCGCCGGGCTGATCTTTCCGGCGCTCGGCTTCGCGCTCGGCGGCGGCATCCTGGCGGCGATCGTGCACGCGACGATCGGGGCGGTGATCTTGTTGGTCGTCATTCGCCTGGTCAAGCGCGCCTGATACCGGTTCACCGGCGGCGGAGGGGAGCATGTTGGGGGCGATCGCGGGTGACATCATCGGCTCACGTTTCGAGGGCCATCCGGCGCCGCCCACGGGCTTCGAGCTGTTCCACCCACGCTGCCGGTTCACCGACGACACGGTCTGCAGCCTGGCGGTCGCCGAGGCCGTGCTCGGCGATCGGGATTTCGCGGGCACGCTGCGCCGTTTCGTCCGCCGTTATCCCGACGCGGGCTATGGCGGCATGTTCATCGGCTGGGCGATGCAGGACGACGCCCCGGCCTATGGCAGCTGGGGCAACGGCGCGCCGATGCGGGTCGCAGCCGTGGGCTGGCTGGCTTCGAACGAGGCCGAGTTGCTGGAGCTCGCAGCGGACCAGGCGGCGGTCAGCCACGATCATCCCGACGCCATAGCTGCTGCCGGTGCCGTGGCGCTGGCGATCTTTCGCCTGCGCGAAGGCATGCCGGCCCGCGAGGTCGCTGCCGGGATCAGCGACGCTTTCGGCTACGATCTCGCACCCGAGAAGGCGCTCACGGGCGGCGG
>SLRI01000110.1 GCA_007131045.1 Rhodospirillales bacterium | reverse complement strand
GCCCGGAAGTACGAGGCGACGCTCGCGGTCGTCTGGGTCGCACCGCCGGTCGAGAACGATCCCGTCGATTTCGTCGGCGTCCACATGCCGGCCCTGGAGGCGGTGGTCGCCGAGCGACTCGCCGACGACGTGCCGCGCGAGCTGCATCTCAGGGCCGACTGGGGTGACCCGGACCGCGAGATCTGCAACGCCGCCAAGGAGCTCGGCGTCGACCTCATCGTGATGGGCACGCACCGGCCGCACGAGGGCGAGACGATCGAGGAATCCAACGCCGCGACCGTGGTGCTGCACGCCGAGTGCTCGGTCTACGTCGTCCGCTGACCGCTTCCCGCTGCCGGCCTTTGCCGCTAACGTCGCGTTGACGGGACGGGCACTGCGAGAAGGAGCGCCGGGGCATGGACGGGTTTGCGCTGACCGGCATCTTTCTCTTCGTGCTGTTCTTGCTGCTCGGCAGCGGCGTCTGGGTGGCGCTGGCGCTTTTGGGTGTCGCCGTCGTCGGCATGGAGCTGTTCACCACCCGCCCCGCGGGTGACGCGATGATCACCACCATCTGGCGGTCGTCCTCGTCCTGGACGCTCACCGCCTTGCCACTGTTCATCTGGATGGGCGAGATCCTCTTTCGGACTCGATTGTCCGAGGACATGTTCAAGGGCCTCGCCCCCTGGATGGTCAACTGGCCGGGAAGGCTCCTGCACACCAATGTGGTGGGCTGCACGGTCTTTGCCGCGGTCTCGGGGAGTTCGGCCGCGACCATGACCACGGTCGGCAAGATGTCGATCCCGGAACTCCGCCGGCGCGGCTATCCCGAATCGATGATCATCGGCACGCTCGCCGGGGCCGGCACGCTCGGGCTGATGATCCCGCCGTCGCTGATCCTCATCGTCTACGGCGTCACGATCAACGAATCGATCAGCCGGCTCTTTATCGCAGGTGTCATCCCGGGGCTCACCGTCGCCGCCCTCTTCATGGGCTACGTCGCCCTCTGGTCCGTGCTGCATCGCGACCAGATCCCGGCCGCCGACGAGGATCGGCTGCCGTTTGGCGAAAAGATCAGGCGGAGCGGCGGGCTGTTGCCGATCCTGGGCCTCATCATCGCGGTGCTGGGTGCCATCTATGCCGGTTTGGCGACGGCGACGGAGGCCGCGAGCTTCGGGGTGGTGGGTGCCCTGCTGCTCGCCTGGCTGCAGGGCTCGCTCACCCGGGCGACCTTCACCGCGAGCCTGATGGGGGCGGTGCGCACCTCCTGCATGATCGCCTTCATCCTGATGGGGGCTGCCTTCCTCTCGCTCTCGATGGGCTTTACCGGGCTGCCGCGGGCCCTGGCCGAGTGGATCGCCTATCTCGACCTCTCGCCCTTGATGCTGATCGCGGCGCTCACCGTCTTCTACGTCATCGTCGGCTGCTTTCTCGACGGCATCAGCGCCGTGGTGCTCACCATGGCGGTCGTGGAGCCGATGGTGCGGGTCGCCGGCATCGACATGATCTGGTTCGGCATCTTCGTCGTGGTGGTGGTCGAGATGGCGCAGATCACCCCGCCCGTGGGCTTCAATCTCTTCGTCATGCAGGGCATCACCGGCCACGACATTCTCTATGTGGCCAAGACCGCCCTGCCGTTCTTCCTGCTGCTCCTGCTCATGGTCGTGCTGCTCGTGGCCTTTCCGGGGCTCGCCACCTGGCTGCCCGAGCAGATGGCGCAGACGCCCCGCGTCTGACCGTCGATGCCCGAGCTGCCTTCGCGGTCCACCGCGACCCTGCCGACCGCCCGGCCGGCGCCGGTCTTGCGCCCGCCGGCCGAGAGCCTGGCCGAGCATTTCCGCCGCACGGCCGAGCTGGCCTGGCCGGTGATGATGGCACGCGCCGGCATCCTCGTGATGGCCGCGGTCGACACCATCATGACCGGCCGGGTGGGAGCGGCGGAGCTCGCAGCCTACGGTCTCGGCAACGTCCCGTTCGTCGTGTTTCTACTGTTCGGGGTCGGCATGCTCACCGGCGCGGTGCCGCTGATCGCCCAGGCCGACGGGGCGGGGCGCCCTGGCGATTGCGGCCGCTACTGGCGGCTTTCCTTGCGCACCGGCCTCGTGCTCGGCCTCTTCGGCGGCGCAGCGCTGCTCTTTGCCGGCCCCGCCCTCGAGTTCGCCGGGGTCGAAACCGACCTCGCGGCCCATGCCGGCCGAGTGGCATTGATCTTCGGTATCGGCCTGCCCTTCCTGCTGATGCACACGGCCTCCGCCCTTTTCATGGAGGCGATCGGCCGGCCGCTGCCGGCGATGCTGCTGATGGCGCTGGCCAACCTGCTGAACGTCGCCCTGAACGCGCTCTTTCTCTACGGCTGGCTGGGCCTGCCGGCGCTCGGTGCGGAGGGGGCGGCTCTCGGCACCACCATCGCCCGGATCTTTCTCTGCATCGGCCTCGGTCTCGTCGTGCTGCGCTTCGCCGATGGCGGGCGCTATGGCGTGCATCGGCGGATCGGTGCCGCCTGGGCCGCCTGGCGGCGGCTCTTGGGCATCGGCTTTCCCTTCGCCCTCGCCCAGGCCGCCGAGACCACGTCGTTCCAGGCGGTCTCGATCTTCGCCGCCTGGCTCGGCACCGCGCACATCGCCGCGTATCAGGCGCTGAACAACATCCTGGCGCTGATCTTCATGCTCTCCTTGGGCATCGCTACCGCCGTCTCGGTGCGGGTCGGCAATGCCGTGGGACGGGCCGACGCTGGGGGCCGCCGGCTGGCAGCCTGGGTGGGGGTCGGCCTGACCCTCGGCCTGACCCTGCTCTTGGCGCCCTGGCTGATCGGCGGGCGCGAGCTCGCGGCAGCGCTCTACCTGCAGGAGCCGGCGGTACGCGCACTGGCCGCGGCGGCCCTGCCGGTGCTGGTCCTGGTCATCGTGGTCGACGGTTTGCAGGTGGTGCTGTTGGGTGCGTTGCGCGGCGCGTCCGACATCTGGCAGCCGACGCTCCGCCTGCTCGCCGGCTGCTGGCTCGTGCTGGTCCCGGCCGCCTGGCTCTTGGGGGTCAGGCTCGAATTCGGCCTCGAGGGCCTGCTCGCCGCGATCGCGATCGGCATATCGGTCGTGGCACTGCTGCTTCTCCTTCGCCTGCGAAGTGTCCTCGCCCAGCCGATCCGGGCCCTTTGAGCGCCGCCCGGTCTTGTCCCGGCGCATCACCCGGGCCACGTTCGGATTCATGAAGGGCCCCGCCTCGATCTTCGATCGCGCCAGGCGTCGCCGGCGTCGCCAACGCTTCGCCGGCGGCCCCGATTACCTGCGCCGGGCGATCGACGATCGGCTCCTGGATCGGCTTGGCGATATCCGCCGGCCGCTCGGCCGGGTGCTGGTGCTGGGTGCCCAGGACGGCAGGCTCGCCGCGGCGCTGCGGGCGTGGCCCGGGGTCGAACTGGTGGTGACGGCCGACGAACTCGGCCGGCCGCATGTGCCGGTCGACCCGGACGTCTTGGTCGACGAGGAGCTCTTGCCCTTCGCACCCGGATCGTTCGAGACCGTGCTCAGTGCGATGAGCCTGCACTGGGTCAACGACCTGCCGGGCCTTCTGGTGCAGATCCGACGCTCTCTGGTTGCCGATGGTCTTCTGCTCGCCACCATGCCGGGCGGCGAGAGCCTGGCCGAGGCCCGGGAGTGCCTGCTCGCAGCCGAGCTCGAGGTCACCGGTGGTGCCGGCCTGCGCGTCTCGCCGATGATCG
>SLRI01000323.1 GCA_007131045.1 Rhodospirillales bacterium | reverse complement strand
TGGTGTCGACCCGGTCGGTGAAGGCGTAGCGCTCGAGCAGCGGCGGGACGGCGCTGTAGAGGTACTTGATGTTGGAGACCCCGCCGCCGAGCACGATGACGTCCGGATCGATGATGTTCATCACGTGCGCGAAGCCCCGGGCCAGCCGGTCGGCGTGGCGCTCGAGGGTGGCGGTGGCCGCCGGATCGCCGCGCTCGGCGGCCTCGACGATGGCCGGTCCGGCGAGCGCCCGGCCGGTGACCCGCTCGTGGTCGGCGGCCATGCCGACGCCCGAGCACCAGGTCTCGATGCAGCCCGAGAGGCCGCAATAGCAGGCGGGGCCCGGGCGCTCGTCGTCCCTGGGCCAGGGCAAGGGGTTGTGGCCCCATTCGCCGGCGATGGCGTTGGCGCCTTTGAGCACCCGGCCGCCGACCACGACGCCGCCGCCGACCCCGGTGCCGAGGATGACGGTGAAGACGATGTCGGCCCCCTCCCCCGCCCCGTCGGTGGCCTCGGAGAGGGCGAGGCAGTTGGCGTCGTTGGCGAACGCGATCTCGCGGTCGAGCCGGGCCATCAGGTCGCGGTCGAGGGCTCGGCCATTGAGCCAGACGGAGTTGGCGTTCTTGATCCGGCCGGTTGCCGGCGAGATCGCCCCCGGATGGCCGACGCCGACGGTCGCCTGAGCCCCGAGTTCCGCCTCGGCCTCCTCGACCATCAGGGCCACGGTCTCGAGCGTCGCGTCGTAGTCGCCGCGCGGCGTCGGGCGGCGGCGGCGGATCAGCTCCGCGCCGGTCGCGTCGAGGGCCACGATTTCGATCTTGGTGCCGCCGAGGTCGATCCCGATCGCCACGGTCATGCCGGCCTCCTCTGGTGGTGTCGAAACCTCTCGTAAACGCCGCTGCGGCTGATTAGAAGCCCTGGCGACACGGGATGGAGGAAGCGGATGGTCAGGCTCGTGCAGGTCGGGCTCGGCGGCTGGGGCCGCAACTGGGTGGCCGAGGTGTTGCCGACGGTGCCGGGCATCGAGATGGCGGGCTTCGTCGATGCCGATCCGGCGATGCGAACGATCGCGGCCAAGCGGCTCGGGCTGGACGAGGCCCTGCTGTTCGGCTCGCTCGACGAGGCGGTGGCCGAGGCCGCGCCCGAGGCGGCCTTGGTCGTCGTGCCGCTGGCGGCGCATGCAGCGGTGACCGAGGCGGCGCTGAAGCACGGGCTGCACGTCCTGGTCGAGAAGCCGTTCACCGAGACGCTGGCCGAGGCGCAGGCGCTGGTGGCGCTCGCCGAGCGGCTCGGGCTGCACCTGATGGTCAACCAGAACTACCGGTATTTCCCCGCACCCCGGACCTTTCGCCGGCTGGTCGCCACGGGCGAGCTCGGTCACGTGGCCTCGATGGCGGTCGATTTCTGGAAGCTCTACGACGAGCATTATCGCTACTTCTTTCT
The DNA here is from genome assembly GCA_007131045.1 of Rhodospirillales bacterium. Lineage (GTDB taxonomy): Bacteria > Pseudomonadota > Alphaproteobacteria > Geminicoccales > Geminicoccaceae > SLRI01. The sequence goes on along the minus strand of SLRI01000323.1, from coordinate 2,269 downwards.
CGCCGAGCCGCTCTTGTCCGACATGGCGATCCATCATTTCGACCTGATGCGCTTCATCCTGCAGGACGAGCCGGTGGCGGTGAGCGCGATGAGCTGGAGCGAGCCCGCGACGCCGTTCGAGGGGCGCCCGGCGGCGGCCTCTCTCGTGCGCTTTCGGGGCGGTGTGGTGGTCAGCTATCGTGGCTCCTGGATCAGCCGCGGGCCTGACACGGTCTGGGGCGCGGATTGGCGGATCGACGGCAGCGAGAGGGCCGCACTCGGCACGTTTCGCGGCAACCAGGGTGACCGGCGGGGGGAGGATCGAGTGATGCTCTACGAGGCGGCGACGACGAAGAAGGCAGCACGGCTGGTCGACACCCCGTTCACCGACCGGGCGGGCGCGCTCGACGGCTTCGCTCATTGGCTGCGCACCGGGGAGGCTGCGGACGGGCTCAGCACCGGCCGGGACAATCTGCAGAGCCTCGCCCTGATGCACGCCGCGATCCGCTCGGCGGCCGAGGGCGGCCGGCTGGTCGCCCTGGCGGAGGTGATGCCGTGACGCGCGAGCCCAGGGTCACCGTCTGGAACGAATATCGCCACGAGCAGGCCAATCCCGTTGTCGCCGGCATCTATCCCGAGGGCATTCACGAGGCGCTGGCCGCACCCTTGCGCGCCGCGGGGCTCGACGTGGCGACGGCGACGCTGGACGAGCCGGAGCACGGGCTGACGGCGGCCCGGCTGGCAGAGACCGACGTCCTGGTCTGGTGGGGGCACAAGGCGCACGGCGAGGTCGCCGACGAGGTGGTCGCACGGGTCCACGACCGGGTCTTGGGCGGGATGGGCCTCGTAGCCCTGCACAGCGCGCATTTCTCGAAGATCTTCAAGGCATTGATGGGCACGGGCTGCGACCTCAAATGGCGCGAGGCGGGCGAGCGCGAGCGGCTCTGGGTGGTCGACCCGGCGCATCCGATCACAGCCGGCCTGCCGGAGATGATCACCCTCGATCAGGAGGAGATGTACGGCGAGCATTTCGACATCCCGCCGCCGGACGAGCTCTTCCTCGTCAGCTGGTTTCAGGGCGGCGAGGTGTTCCGCTCGGGCTGCACTTGGCGCCGCGGCCAGGGCCGGATCGCCTATCTCCGCCCCGGCCACGAGACCTATCCGACCTACCACCACGGCGAAATCCAGACGCTGATCCTGAATGCCGTCCGCTGGGCGGCCCCGGTCGGCGCGGCGAAACCGACGCGCGGCAACCAGGCACCCCTCGAGCCCCTCGGCAACTGAGCCGGCATCGCCGCACCCAGCGGGCGACGCGACGCCGTTCGACACCTGCCACGGCACCAAGAGCGACGCTCTGAAAGAGCGATCCCGGCCACAATGCCGGCTGATCCTATGAAAACTGTCCTATTCCGCTCCGCTCGTCAAGCCGCCCACAAGTTCCCTCGGCGAAACGACCTCCCGGGTTCACCCAGGTCTCGGTGCCACACTGATCCACGCACGCGCGGAAAGCTAATCTATTGATCCAGGTAGGGTCTCAACCGCAGCCTGCGCCAACCTGTCCGCCCGAGTTCGTTCGGTTTTCGGGGGGCTCGTCGGGGCGATGTCGGGCGCTGGCCCGAAAGAATGGTGGGGCGTGGGGAAGATCCTCAGGCTGTGTCGTGGCCCAGCTCGATGTCGAGGCAGCTGGTTTCATCCGTGCGCATTGGCCGGCATCGGGCCCGCCGGGATCGGGCGGCCGGGCTATCGGCCCCGGCGATCTGCTGCGGCTGTTTTTGTGGGGCTATTTGAACGGGGTGCGTTCCAGCCGGGCCCTCGAACGGGCGTGCTGGCGCGATCTGGAGGCGGCCTGGTTCATGTGCCGACTTCAGCCGGATTTCAAGACGATCGCGGACTTTCGCAAGGACAACGGCGAGGCGATTACTTGGACCTGCCGGTCGTTCGTCCGCTTCGCCCTGCAACGTGGGCTGATCGGTGCTCGGCAGGTCGCGACCGACGGCAGCCGGTTCGCGGCGGCGAGCAGCCGCAGACGGCGGCAGACGCGGGAAGAAGTCGAGCCCGATTGCCACCCATGGCGGCAGGCCGCCATGGGGACCCCGGGAGATCGCCGCGCACGAGGCCGCGATCGAGGGGTATCTGAAGGATCTGGAGGCGGCCGATGCCTTGGTCGATCCGGCCGAGCAGGCGGCCGAGCGCAAACGAGTCGAGCAGGCCCTGGCCGAGCCCGAAAGCGTAATCTTCGGCCAATCGGACGGCCGCCAGCCGGGCTACAACGTGCAGCTCACGCCGCGTG
>SLRI01000412.1 GCA_007131045.1 Rhodospirillales bacterium | reverse complement strand
GAGGAGGCCAACGACGCCTTTCTCGCCATGCTCGGTCTCGACCGCTCGGCACTCGACGGCGGCCTCGACTGGCGGGAGCTCGTGCCATCCGAGACCGTGGCAGAAGAGGAGGCCGTCGCCCGCAGCCTGGCGTTCAGCGGGGCGGTCTACACCACCGAGACGCGCTACAGCCACCGCAACGGGGCCCTGGTGCCGGTCCTACTCAACATCGTCGTCCTCGACGGCGACGCGCAACGCTGGTTCGCGCTGGTCCAGGACCTGACCCCGATGAAGCTCGCCGAGGCCCGGATGCGCGAGCTCGCCGAGCGCGACACGCTCACCGGCCTCGCCAACCGGCACGTGCTCTTCGACCGGCTGGAGGGCGATTTCGCCGAGCGCCGCTCGCCCGGCGCCATCAGTGCGCTCCTGCTGCTCGACCTCGACGGCTTCAAGGCGGTCAACGACACGCTCGGCCACGCCGCGGGCGACCGGCTGCTGCAGGCGGTGGCGGCGCGCCTGGGTGCCGTGCTGCGCGACAGCGATACCATCGCCCGGGTCGGCGGCGACGAGTTCGCGCTCGTCCTGCGCGGGCTGCAGAGCCCGTCCACCGCCGCCGACATGGCCCTGAAGATCCTCGACAGCTTGGCCGAGCCGCTGCCGCTCGACGGCCGGCTGATTCGGCCCGCCGGCAGCATCGGCATCAGCCTGCTGCCCGCTGACGGTCGCGATGCGGCCGAGCTGATGCGGATGGCGGATATCGCGCTCTACCAGGCAAAGGCCGCCGGCGGCGGCAGGTTCTGCTTCTTCGAGCCGGCCCTGCTCGACGTGATCGAGCGCCGGCGCCGGATCGTCGAGGCGCTGGAGACGGCGATCGCCGAGGAGGCGTTCAGCGTCGCGCTGCAACCCCTGGTCCGCCTCGCCGACGGTGCCTGGATCGGCGTCGAGGCCCTGGTCCGCTGGCAGCTCGACGGGATGCCGCTGCAACCGGACGCCTTCATCGGCGTCGCCGCCGAATGCGGCTGCATCGTCCCGCTCGGGCGGATCGTCCGCAGCCGGGCGCTGGCCGCTACGGCTCGCCTGGCCGCCGCCGGCCGGCAATCCCCGGGCCTTGCGATCAATGTCCACGTGATCGAGCTGAAGCAGCCGGGCTTCGCGGACGAGCTCGCCGATCTGCTCGCCGGCCACGGCCTGCCGCCCGAAAAGCTGGAGGTCGAGATCACCGAGGCGGCCCTGCTCGACCGCGACGCCGAGGCCGTCGGCCGCAGCCTCGACGCCTTGCGCCGGCTGGGCGTGACCATCACCCTCGATGATTTCGGCACCGGCTACGCCTCGCTCACCCAGCTCAAGCGCTTCCCGGTCGACCGGCTGAAGATCGATCGCTCGGTGATCCGTGATATCGGCGTCGATCCGGGCGACGCAGTGCTGGTCAAGGGGATCATCGACCTCGCCCACACCCTGGAGCTCGAGGTGGTCGCCGAAGGGGTCGAGACGGCCGAGCAATTGGCCTTCCTGGTCGCGCAGGGCTGCGACTTCGCGCAAGGCTACGGGCTCGCCGCCCCGCAGACGGTGGACGAGCTGCTCGCCAGCCGGTGCGGCGCCGCCGAGTACCCGGCGGTCGACAGCGCTTCCGGCAGCGCCTAACTGACGGGCAGGCTCGACTGGAGAGTGGGGATCGAATGCGTTACTTCGGGTCGATGGCTCTGGCCCTCATCGTCGGGTGCGCCATCGCAACAGCACCACCAGGGCATGCCGCCACGCCCGGCGAGGAGGCAGCCGCAGTCCGGCTCGCCCAGGCGGCCGACGCCACCGGGTCGCCGCCCGCTGCCGGGCAGTCCCGGATCGCCCAGGCGCTGCTCGAGGCGCTGCGGATCGGCACCGACCAGGTGGTGGCCCAACTCGGCCGGCCGGGTGGCTTTCTCGATGATCCGGCGATCCGCATCCCGCTACCGGGCGGGCTCGAGCGGGTGCGCGGCGGGCTCGCGGGGGCCGGGCTCGGACCGCTGGTCGACGATCTGGAGCAGCGGATGAACCGGGCCGCAGAGCAGGCGGTGCCCGAGGCGGGGGAGGTCTTCCGCGAGGCGCTGGCCGCGACCACCATCGAGGATGCGCAGGGCCTGCTCTCAGGCGCCGACGACAGTGCCACCCGCTACTTCGAGACCCGGATGGGCCCGCTGCTCGCCGAGCGGATGGTGCCGATCGTCGAAGCCGAGCTGCAGGAGGTTGGGGCGGTGCGCGCCTTCGACGCGTTCGTCAGCGAATACGCCAGCCTGCCGCTGATGCCCAATATCCGCGGCAGCCTCACCGAGCACGTGGTCGACGGCGCGCTCGCCGGCCTGTTCCACTACATGGCCGAGGAGGAACGCGCGATCCGCAACGACCCCGCCGCCCGCACCACGGAACTCCTGCGCTCGGTCTTCGGCGGGGTCTGAGCGTCGTTCAGCCCAGCCGCAGCTCGAAGCCGTCCGGCAACGGGCCGAACCGGGTCCGCTGCCACCAGGCGATGCGGCGCTGCACCCGCCACTGATGGATCGCGAACCCGGCGGCGATGCCAGCCCCGAGACGCGCCGGGTCGTCCACCGGCACGAAGCAGTGCACCCAGCGCATATCCAGCGTCAGGGCCTTGGCGGCGAGCCGGGCCATGGCCGCCGGGACCACCCGGTCTTCCGTGAACGTCGCCGGGACGAAGCCGCCATCGAGCAGCGCCTCGTCGCGCATCAGATGCGGAAAGCCGTCGCCGAAGCTCTGCCGGAGCGCCTGGTTGTCGGTGTGGTCGAACAGCCATTGCACGAAGCAGGGCCGGGCACCGGAAGCCATGGCGACGAAGCAGCGCCCGATCCGCCGGCGGGCGAAGAGGCGGCGCCGGCGGCAGGCGAGGGCGGCCCGCGCATGGGCGCGCTCGCCGCTCTCGGCCAGAAGATCGGCGAGCTCTCGACCGTCGATCTCGATCAGGTTGAGCGGCATTCCGGCCGAGGGCGGCGCTGCCGGCGCGCGGCAATCGTAGCGCAGACCCACGGCCTCGCGCTCGACACGGACGAAGCCCGACAGCCGGCGCCGCAGCCGGGCCGGGTCGGGACGCCAAATGACATCGGCACGCATCGCGTCTCCCTCTCTCCACGCGGCCGGCGGGCCGGCGGCTCGTTCGGCTGAGCAAGCTAGCAGGCCGACATGGCGCGGTACGGATCATCGTGCGCCGGGCGCATGATGTTATTACCGGAAATCAACCAATCCGCCGCGGCCCGTCACCTCGGATGTTCTTGGCGCCGGATCGAACAATTGCACTCTATAAATGACGATTGTTCCATGGGATGAAGCTAGTGACGCCACGCCGGGCTCGGCTATAAGCGCGTATCTGTCATGCGCCGGTGCTGGCCCTCGGGTCGTCCCGGGCGCGGGACCGGGAGCGGTGATGCACAGCCCGGCTGCAGCGCAGAGCCGCCCCCGTACAACAATTCGTCGCCGCCGGCGGCGTCAGAGGAGGATCCGATGATCAAACGCAACGGCATTTCGAAACTCGCACTCGCTGTCGCCCTGGGGACGGCCGGCTATGGCCTGACCCCCAGCGTGGCCGAGGCCCAGCAGACGGTGCGCTGGCAGGTGCCGATGGCCTTCGCCTCGACCCTGACCGCGCTGGGCGACACCATGCCCTGGGTCTCCGAGCAGCTGGCACGTGCCTCGGGTGGCCGGATCCAGCTGCAGGTCGCCGAGCCCGGCACCATCAT
>SLRI01000435.1 GCA_007131045.1 Rhodospirillales bacterium | reverse complement strand
TGGCTGCTGCTGGAGACCGGGCTCGGCGGCAGGCTCGATGCGACCAACGTCGTGGACCGGCCGCGGCTCACCCTGATCTCGCCCGTCTCGATGGACCACGAGAGCTATCTCGGCAGCACGCTGGCCGCGATCGCCGGTGAGAAGGCGGGCATCATCAAGCCCGGGGTCACGGTGCTGACCGGCCCGCAGGCGCCCGAGGCGCTCGCCGTGCTGCGCGCCAAGGCGCTGAGCGTCGACGCCCCGCTTCTGGCCTGCGGCGACGATTGGTCGATCGAGACCGGTCCCGAGGGCGCGGCCCTCGAGGCGTATGGCCGCCGGCTGCCGTTGCCGCGGCCGGGGCTCGCCGGGGCGCACCAGATCGAGAACGCGGCACTCGCCGCACTGGCCGGACTCGAACTCGGCCTCGATGCGGCGGCCATCGCGAGCGGCATCCAGAACGCCCAGTGGGCCGCCCGGCTGCAGCCGCTGCCCGCCCTGGGCTTCGCCGCTGCCGGCAGCGCACCGCTCGAGATCTGGCTCGATGGTGGGCACAACCCGGCGGCCGGACAGGCCTTGGCGGCGAGCCTGGGCGAGCTCGCCCGGGGGCGGCCGGTCGAGCTCGTCGTCGGCATGCTGGAGACCAAGGATCCGGGCCGCTTTCTGGCGCCGATGCAGGGTCTGGTCCGCCGGCTGCACGCCGTGCCGGTGCCGGACGAGCCGCTCGGCCGCGATCCCGGGGCGATCGTCGAGGCGGCCACCGCCCTCGGCATCGAAGCGCTGCCGGCGGCAAGCACGGATGCGGCGATCGGCCGGATCGCGTCGAGCACCGAGGGCCCGTGCGTCGTTTTGATCTGCGGCTCGCTCTACCTCGCGGGCCACGTGCTCAGGCGCCTCGCCTGACCGGCTGCCACCCCGCCCGGGAAGTCGTCTCGCGTTAAGTCGATCTTCAGAATTCGCCGCTAGGGTGCGCGTCGTGCGAAGCCGCCGCTATCCGCGCTCGCACGCTCCACCCGCGCCTTTGCGGGCTCGAACCCCCGAGGAGCAGCGATGCTTGGCGAAGACGAGACGATCGGCCGGTTGCGCGCCGAGCTTCAGGATCTGAGCGACAAGATCCAGCGCACGATGCGCGAGGTGGCGACCATCCGCCACCCGATGATGGAGAACGATCGCGTGCAATCGGCGGTCGACGAATTGGGGGCCATCGTGGCTGCTACCGAGTACGCCACCGAGCAGATTCTGACCGCAGCCGAGACCATCGAGAGCAGCTTCGAGCCGAGGCCAGCCGAGGCTGGCGGTGATTCCGGGCCGGCTGCCGTCGGGCGCGAGGCCGCCATCGAGGCGGTGACCAGCATCTACGAGGCCTGCAATTTTCAGGACATCACCGGCCAGCGGATCACCCGCGTCATGACCCTGCTGCGCGATGTCGACGAGCGGCTCGTGGCGATCATCGAGCATGTCGGCCGCGATCACTTCGTCGCCGAAGCGAAGCCGCCAGAGACCAAGCCCGCCAAGGGCGACGAGGCGCTGCTCCACGGCCCCGCCAGCGGTGGCGGCGGCCTGCAGCAGTCGTCGATCGACTCGCTCTTCGCCTGACACCGCTGCAGCACCGGCTCAACGCACCCGGGCGACAGCACGGATCGATGCCGGGTCACTCGCCTCTGGCTGCAAGAACGACGGCCGGCCCGCCCGAAAACGGGCCGGCCGCGATCTTGCGGAGGATGACGACCGGCTTACGCCGGGCGGACTTTGCCCACCTTGCGGATCTCGCCGCTGTCGATCTTCTGCCAGTACTGGACGACCTCGTCCCTGACCACCGGCATCAACATGTAGAGGCCGATGACATTGGGGATCGCCATCAAGAAGATCATCGAATCCGAGAAGTCGATCACCGGGCCCAGGCTCATGCTCGAGCCGATGACCACGCAGGCACAGAAGAAGACCTTGAACACCACCTCCTTGCCGGCGCCCTCGCCGACCAGATAGGTCCAGGATTTGAGGCCGTAATAGGACCAGGTGAGCATGGTCGAGAAGGCGAAGAGGATGACCGCGACCGCGAGCACGTTGGGGAACCAGCTGAACGCCGTGGCATAGGCCGCCGAGGTCAGCGCCACGCCGGTGAGGTCGGACGCGAGCTGGCCGCTGATGATGATCACGAGCGCGGTCATCGTGCAGATGACGACGGTGTCGATGAACGGCTCGAGCAGGGCGACGTAGCCTTCGGTGACCGGCTCCTTGGTGCGGACCGCCGAGTGCGCGATGGCGGCCGAGCCGATCCCTGCCTCGTTCGAGAAGGCGGCACGCCTGAAGCCCTGGATCAGGGCACCCAGCGCCCCGCCGGCGACACCCTCGCCGGTGAACGCGCCGCTGATGATCTGCCCGAACGCCCAGCCGATCTGGTCGTAATTGGCGATGATGATCAACAGCCCGGCGAAGAGGTAGATGCCGGCCATGAACGGCACGACCTTCTCGGTCACCCTGGCGATCGACTTGATGCCGCCGATGATCACGAAGCCGACGACCGAGGCGAGGACGAGGCCGAAGAGCCAACCCTTGTCGGCGAAGAAGCTGCCGCTGCCGCCGGTGACGTCGACGAACTGCTGGAAGGCTTGGTTGGCCTGGAACATGTTGCCGCCGCCGACCGCACCGCCGATGCAGCAGACCGCGAAGACCGCGGCGAGAAAGCGGCCGAGCCCGGGCTTGCCCATTTCGGCCAGCCCCTTGGAGAGGTAGTACATCGGCCCGCCGGAGACGGTGCCGTCCGGGTATTCGTTGCGGTATTTGACGCCGAGCGTGCACTCGGTGAACTTCGCCGCCATGCCGAGCAGGCCGGCCAGGATCATCCAGAACGTGGCCCCGGCGCCGCCGATCGAGACGGCGACGGCGACGCCCGCGATGTTGCCGAGCCCGACCGTGCCCGAAAGGGCGGTGGCCAGCGCCTGGAAATGCGAGACCTCGCCGGCGTCCTTCGGATCGGCATAGTCGCCTTTGACCAGGGCGATCGAGTGGCCGAACTTGCGAAACTGGACGAAGCCGAAATAGACCGACAGCACCGCGGCACCCACGACCAGCCAGCCGACGATCAGGGGAAATCCGACATCGTTGATCGGGATCGAGTAGAAGACGATCCCGACGACCAGGTTCGAGACCGGGGCGAGGAGGGTGTTGAGCGCGTCGTCGAAGCCGCCCACGATCTGTGCCCTGGCCTCGGCCACCGGCAGCAGAACGGCGGCCAGCAGCACCATGGCGCCAGCCAGCCAGCGGCCGGCACCGATCTTGCGTCGTTCCTGCATTGTTTTTGCCCGCTTGTTCGGGTTGTCGTGATGGCGCAGACGGCGCCGATGGCAGGCTCGCGCCGGTCTCAAGGCACCACGGTGACGGGCACCGGCGAGGCCTGGGCGAGCGACAAGGCGAGGCTGCCGAGAAAGCGCTGGGCGAAGGTCGACCCGCCGGTCCGACCGACGACGATCAAATCCGCCTTCTGCGCCACGGCGATCTCGCACATCAACTCGGCGACGTTGCCGTAGCGGATCTCGCTGGTCGCCTTGACACCCTTCTTCTCGAGGCCGGCGACCACCGGCGTGACCACCGATTGGGCCCTTTTGACCTCCTCCTCGCGGCGCTTGTGCCGCTCGGCCACCTCCTCGACCGTGAGAAAGCTGTAGGGTGACCATTCGAGCACGTGCACGACATGCACGGTGGCCTCGAGGAGTTGCGCCATTGT
>SLRI01000123.1 GCA_007131045.1 Rhodospirillales bacterium | reverse complement strand
TCTGCGCCAGCACCTCGGCGCTACGGTCGGGCCTGAGACCGGCATAGTCGTCGACGATCACGAGCTGCGCCCTGAGCGTGGCCTCCGGCGGCCTGACGAGCTGAGCCAGCTTGCGGTGCTCGACGACGGGCGTGGCCGCGCCGTCGGCCGACGTCCGGGCCAGGTGCCAGATGCTCATCGCCCGCGGATCGCCGTTCTGGGCCGTCGCCTCGGCCGAGAACGCCAGCCGCGAATGCAGCTCGAAGTCGAACAGGCTGGCCCGTACAGCAGGCGCCCAAAGCGCCAGGTTGTCGACGTTCTCGGTGCCGAGCTCGGGTGCCGGCGTGCCGACCGGCTGCCAGGTCCCCGCGATCGCATCACGGGTGCGAATCAGCGCTTCGGCGAGCAACGGCGTATCGGCCGGTGCCGCGAGGCCACCGAGCCCGCCCAACCCGCCGAGCCCTCCCAGTCCGCCCAGTCCGCCCAATCCGCCCAGTCCACCCAAGCCACCGAGCCCTCCCAGTCCTCCCAATCCGCCCAACCCTCCCAAGCCGCCCTCGGCGGCATAGGCGACCTCGAGCCGAGAGAAACGTTCGATGGTCATGCCAGTCTCCCCCCACAGTGACGGATCAGGCCGGCACCCCGGCGCCGGCCAGGGCCTCCGCCGCCTCGCGACCGACGAAGGAGACCGTCGCCGGCGATCGTTCGAGATAGCCGCTGATCGTGAAATCGGGCTCCAACCGGAGCAGCTCGCGAACGGTCCGCCGCGCATCCACCTGCCGGTCGAGATACCACTCGGCGATCGCCTTGACCCTGAGCGTCGAGGTATGCGTCCGGTTGGCGGCCAACGAGCGCTCCGCCAGCTGCAGCGCCCGCTCGAAGCGATGATCGGCGACCAGGGCGGTAGCGGCGAGCGAATCGAAGAAGTAGCGGTGCGGGTCGAGCGGCGAAAGGCGCAGCGCCCGCGTCGTCTCGCCGACCGCCGCCTTGCCATTGCCCATGAACGCATGCAGCGTGCCGCGCAGCAGCCAGGCCAGGGCATCGCTCGGGTTGATCTCGAGCGCGAGATCATAGCGCTGCTTGCCGAGGTCCAGCCGCTTGAGCAGGTTGGTGTGGACGAAGCCGTCGACCGCCAGCGCCAGCGAGCATTGCGGATCGGTGTCGAGGGCGCGGCGGGTGAGCTCGAGCGCCTCGGCGGCATCCCGCATCTTGTCCGTCGACCAGCCCTGCTGCACCCTGAGCACGTGCCACTTGGCGAGCCAGGCCTGCGGTATGCATTGCCGCGGCGCCCGCTCGATCAGCGTCTCCAGGAGCGTGCGCGCCTGCGCGAAGTCCGTCGGCGACAGCCGGTGCATCAGGCCCACCGCCCCCAGCAGCAGCGTATAGGCCCGCAGCGTCGGCAACGGTCGGCACTGCGCCCGCTCGACCTCCCGGGCGATCACCGCACGCCCGACCTCGGCGACCAGCCGGGCGGCGATCTCGCGATCCGGCCGCAGGATGGCCGCCACCGGCTCGCTGAGCCGCCCGGTCCAGACGACCTCGTGCGAGCCCACCTCGGCGAGCTCCGCATCGAGCACCACCCGGCCGGCCACCACCCGGTAGCGGCCCGAGAGCACGTAGTCGGTCCCCAGATGCTGCCGAATGGCGGCGAGATCGAGCGCCCGATCGCGGAACTGGAAGCTCGAGAGCCCGGAGATGACGTTGAGGTCCGGCGAGCGCGAAAGATGGCAGATCACCTCGCCCGCCAGCACCTCGCCGATCACCCGATTCTCTGTCTCGAGTTCATTCGTGGCGAACGGCAGCACCGCCAGGGTCGGGTGCAGCAAGGCCGGTGCCAAAGCCGGCGCCAGCCCGGTCCGGGTGCCCGGCGGCCCGAGGCGAAAGGCGTGGACCGGCGCCTGGCGATGCTTGAGATAGCAGAGCCCGAGATCCTCGATCTCGGCATCGAGCGACGGCACCAGCCGGTCGCGGACCGCCGCCGAGACGATGATCTCGCCGGGACCGGCCAGCGCCGCCAGCCGCGCCGCGAGATTGACGCCACTGCCGTGCAGGTCGCCACGATCGACGACCACCAGCGCATGCTCGATCCCGATCCGCAGCCGCATCTGCCGGTCGTGCAGCAGCCCGGCATTGCGCTGCCGGGCCAGGGCGCGAATCGCAAAGGCAGCGGCCACCGCCGCCGGCACGTCCGCGAAATCGATCAACAGCCCGTCGCCGAGCTCCTTGACCAGCCGCCCGCCATGCGCCGGCAGAATGTCGTTCTCGATGCTCGCCGCCAGCCCGAACCAGCGGCTGACCGTGTCGAGCTCGTCGCGCTCCGCCAGCAGGCCGAATTCGACCACGTCGACGACCAGGATCACCCGCTCGGCCCGCTGCAACGCCGCACCACCAGCAGCCACCGCCGATCGTGCACCGGAATCGAGCAACGCATCCGTCATGGAGCCGCTCATCCGCTCGTTCACCATTCCAGGGCCGCCCCGCCAGACGAGACGACCACCCCGCCACCGAAACCAAGACGACACGCCGCCACGACGCCTCTGGTCGAGCGCCCGCAACGCAGGATTTTCTCGGGATGAAGGTCAACTGAGGATTGCATGAAGCTTCGACTTCCATGTTATTATAGCATTGCGGGCGCGACCTCGTCCACTGGCATTCGCACGACGACCGGGCGCCGGCCGGCCACGAGCGGCCGCCAGCGCGTTTTCAGAAAGATCAGGGAAGGCAGCGCCTCCCCTGGCCCCTCCGTTTTGTGGTGGTCGCCCGCACGGTGGTCGAGGCGACTTGGCGCCTGGCCGCCTGGATCTCGCGCCGCCCAATACAGTAAACATGACATCGCACTGCAGTATGACTACGGATTTGGGCCCTTTGACCGCAACCGTCAAAATGTGTTTATTGACAAATCTTGGATAAACTGATCGACGCGAGGTGTTTTCATGAGCATTCATTGTTGCCGGGAAGGATTGCCGAGGCGCGCGTTTTACTGCCGACCGCGTTGCGCCGTGGCACTCGTGGCAATGCTTGCTCTCGGTGGCTGCCAGGCCGGTGACGCCGACAACGAGACGCTCGGCACGCTGCTCGGCAGCGTCAGCGGGGCGGTCCTCGGCGCCCAGGTCGGCTCCGGCGTCAGTCGGGTGGTCGCCAGCGCCGTCGGTGCGGTCGGCGGGGCGCTCGTCGGCCGCGAGATCGCTCGCTGGCTCAACCAGCGGGATCAGGAGCAGGTCGCGGCAAGCACCCAGGAAGCGCTCCAGACCGGCGAGAGCCAGACCTGGAGCAATCCCGAGAGTGGCGCCAGCGGCAGCGTCACCGCCCGCGACGCCGGCCAGCGCTCGGGTGCCACCTCCGTCCAGGTGCAGCGGGATCGCGTCGACGAGATCCCGCCTCTCGACATGATCGGCGCCAGCTACGTCGCGACCTCGTCGGTCAACGTGCGCGGCGGGCCCGGCACCGACTTCCGTCGGGTCGACGGCCTGGCCCAGGGCGAGCGCGTCCACGTCGTCGGCCGCGTCCAGAACAGCGACTGGCTGCTGATCGCGCAAGGCGGCGGTGCCGCCAACGGCTTCGTCTCGCAAGGCCTCCTCCGCCCGGCACCGGCCGAAACGATAATGGTCGCAGCCCCGGCCGCGAGCGCCGGCGTCACCACCACCACGGTCGAGGCGACGCGGCAGTGCCGTGAAGTCGAGCAGACCATCGTCCTCGCCGACGGCCGGCAGGAGCGCGAGGCCTA
>SLRI01000325.1 GCA_007131045.1 Rhodospirillales bacterium | reverse complement strand
TTGGCCTTCCTGCTCGAGAGCCTGATGATCGCCTATATCCCGGCCGATCTCGTGGCCTCCACCCTGGGCGGCCAGGGCCTCTTGCCGGTGGTCACCGCGGTCCTCGTCGGTGTGCCGGCCTATCTCAACGGCTATGCGGCCCTGCCGCTGATCGGCGGGCTGATGAGCCAGGGCATGACCCCGGGGGCCGGGATGGCCTTCCTGATCGCCGGTGGGGTGACCTCGATGCCGGCCGCCATCGCCGTCTGGGCCCTGGCCCGGCCGCCGGTCTTCATGGCCTATGTCGGCTTCTCGCTCAGCGGCGCCATGGCCTTGGGCCTGCTCTTCAACGCCGTCTACTGAGCGAGCGCCTGGTCCAGGTCGGCGACGAGGTCTTCGACGGCCTCGATGCCGACCGAGATCCGGATGAGGTTGTCGGGCACGATGCTGTGCGGGCCTTCGACGGCCTTCCGGTGCTCGATCAGGCTCTCCACCCCGCCCAGGGACGTCGCCGGCAGGAAGAGCCGGGTCGAAGAGGCGATCCGCTTGGCCTCTTCGGCGCCGCCGGCCACCAGGATCGAGAGCATGCCGCCGAAGCCGCGGCTCATCTGGCGTCGGGCCACGTCGTGCTGCGGGTGGCTCTCGAGGCCCGGATAGAGCACCCGGGCGATCTTCGAGTGGCCCTCGAGATGGCGGGCGATGGCGAGCGCGCTCGCCGAGGCGCGCTCGAAGCGGAGATAGAGCGTGCGCAGGCCGCGGATCAGGAGCCACGCCTCGAAGGCACCGAGCACCCCGCCCATGTGCTTGCGCAGCCAGGAAAGCTCTCGCCAGCGCTCGTCCTCGACCTTGGTGACCAGCACCCCGGCGGTGAGATCGCTGTGGCCGTTGAGGTACTTGGTGGCCGAGTGGAAGACGAGGTCGGCGCCGAGGGCCAAGGCCTGCGTGGTGACCGGCGAGGCGCAGGTGCCGTCGACGGCGACCAATGCGCCCGCCGCATGGCCGATCCGGGCGGCGGCCGCAATGTCGATCACGTCCCAGTTCGGGTTGACCGGCGTCTCGAGCCAGAGCAGCGCCGTCTCGCCCGGCCGCACCGCCTGTTCAATTGTCGAGATGTCCGCCGCGTCGAACCAGTCGACGCCGATGCCGCGCTCGTCGCGAAGGCGCACCAGCCAGTCTTGCGCCCCGTGATACATGACACGGGGTGCGGCGATCCGCTTGCCCGCGGGCACCGTCTCGAACAGCGCCGTACAGGCAGCCAGGCCCGAGCCGAAGAGGAGTGCCGCCGCTCCGTCCTCCAGGCTGGCGATGATCCGCTCGGCATGCTCGACGGTGGGCGAGGTGTCGCGGCTGTAGACATAGCCGCCCCTGGGCAAGTAGTCGGCGTCCCGCGCGAAGGTCGATGCCGGCTGAATGCCGGGCACCACGGCACCCGTTGCCGCGTCGATCTCCTGCAACGCCTGGACGGCGCGGGTCTCGGGGCTGGTGTGGTTGGGTGGGGTCATAGACGTGTCGCGAGGAGCGGCTGGAGCAACGTTTCGAGCGCGTGGCGCAACGCTACGGCGTCGCCGTCGCCGAGGTGGCCCCAGCGTTCGGTGACGGCATGCTCCACGACAGCGATCTTCGCCGGACGGATGAGGCAAGGGCGAGGCAAGCCGGCCGAGGCAAGGTCAGAGATCAAGATATCGCCCGGCCAACGGCGGCTGATCGCACTCGTGACCATCATGACCCAGAGCAGTTGACGACGACTAGCGCTCGGAGGCTTGGCCAGAACCACAGCCGGCCGCTGCCGCGTCACCGGCCTCTCGACATAGGGAAAGGGCACCGCAACGACATCGAGCAGCTCAATCTCGAGCATTGGCTTTGTCGAATGCCTCGATATCCTCGGGCGACGACCATTCGTCGAAAAGAGCGAACGGGTCCTCGAAAGGTTCCCGCTCGAACCGCTCGATCACGATGGCCCCATCGCGCTCTACGAAACGTACGAGGTCACCCGGCCCGACCCCGAGCTTCTCGCGCACCTTCTTGGGCAGCACGAGCTGCGCCTTGGTGCTCACGCGGGCAGTAGCTTCGGCTGCTGGCATGGGCTCGCCTCCGTAAGAAATACCTACATCTTACATAATGCGCATGGTGTCGGCTGCAAGATTCCGCGCGTTCACTCGAACACCACCCCCACACCGCCCAACCCCTCGACCTCGATCTCCACGGCGCAAGGCCCAGCGATCCACTGCACCGGCGTGATCGTGCCGAGACTGACGAAGCGGCCGGCTTTCAGGGTTCGGCCGAGGCCGGCGTAGCGGTCGGCGAGCCAGACCAGGGCGTTCAAGGGATGGCCGAGGAGCTCGTCGGAGAGGCCGGTCGCCACTTTCTCGCCGTCGATGATGGTGCGGGCGGTGAGCGCATCGAGGGTAAGGCCCTGCCAGTCGGTCGTCTCGGGGCCCAGAATGCTCGCGGCATTGAAGGCGTTGTCGGCGATGATGGTGCCCGCACCCGCCGACTTGAAGTCGGCATAGCGGTCGTCGACGATCTCGATCGCCGGCATGAGGGCGGCGACCACCGGGCCGATCCGCTCGATCGTCCAGGGCGCCTCGTCGGGGGTCAGATCGCGGGCGATGCGGACCGCGATCTCGGTCTCGACGCCGGGGCGGACATGGTCGGCGAGGCGGAGCGTGGCGTTGCCCTGGTGGACCGTGGCGGCGAACACGTCGCCGGCGATCGGGCCCGGGACGTTCAAGAGCCGGCGCATGCCGTCGGCCGTGGCGCCGATCTTGTGGCCGGCGACTGGGCCCAGGGTCTGCTCGAGGACCACGTTGGCATCGGCCTGGACAGTATACCCGGTGTCCTCGTCGAGGCCGAGGCCCTCGAGCCTGCCGCCCTTGACCCGGTTCTCCACCACGCGGCTTTGGATCGTCATAGCTCTGCCTCCCGCTCGTCGTTGACAGCGCCGCCTCGAGACCCGACGCTCGGTCTCTTAAAGGGGGCCCCTTGATAGCGGGCCCCTTGATAGCGGGGAAGGCGATGGACGAGAAGCTGGCACGGGCGTTGGCGGAACGGGAGGCGGAAGCGGTGGCGCTCACCCGTGCGCTCGTGGCATTTCCGACCGTCAATCCGCCGGGCGAGGCCTACACGCCCTGCGCCGAGTTTCTCGGCCGCAGGCTCGCCGCATCGGGCTTCGCCGTGCAGTATATCCGGGGCGAGGGGGCACCGGGCGACAGCGACCGCTATCCGCGCACCAATGTCGTGGGCCGCCTCGAGACCGGCCGGCCCGGCCCGACCGTCCATTTCAACGGCCATCTCGACGTCGTCGAGGTGGGGCGCGGCTGGACCGTCGACCCCTTCGCCGGCCTCGTCCGGGACGGGCGGATCTACGGCCGCGGCACCTGCGACATGAAGGGTGGGCTCGCGGCTGCGGTGGTCGCCGTCGAGGCGCTGCTCGCTGCCGGCATCCCGCTCGCGGGTGCGATCGAGATCTCGGGCACGGTCGACGAGGAATCCGGCGGCTTCGGCGGTGTGGCGCATCTGGCGAGGCTGGGCTACTTCTCCAAGCCCAGGGTCGATCACGTGATCATCCCCGAGCCGTTGAACGTCGACCGGGTCTGCATCGGGCATCGCGGGGTGTGGTGGGCCGAGGTCGAGACCTTCGGCCGGATCGCGCACGGCTCGATGCCGTTTCTGGGCGATTGCGCGATCCGCCACATGGCGGCGTTCATCCAGGCGCTCGAGGCGG
>SLRI01000414.1 GCA_007131045.1 Rhodospirillales bacterium | reverse complement strand
GAGACGCGCCATACGGGTCGGCGAGCCACACGAGCCAGTCCGGAGAACGCGCCATGGCGCTCATCGCCCAGAGCCTCGGCCGCATCAAGCCGTCGCCCACCATCGCGGTCACCAACCTCGCCCGCGAACTGAAGGCGCAAGGCCGCGACATCATCGGCCTCGGTGCCGGCGAGCCGGACTTCGACACCCCCGACCACATCAAGGAAGCGGCGATCGCAGCGATCCGCGCCGGCGATACCAAATACACCGCGGTCGACGGCACCCCGGCGCTCAAGCAGGCGATTTGCGCCAAGTTCGAGCGCGAGAACGGCCTCGGCTACGACCCCGCCCAGATCACCGTCGGCACCGGCGGCAAGCAGGTGCTCTACAACGCGCTGATGGCGACCCTCGATCCCGGCGACGAGGTGCTGATCCCGGCCCCCTACTGGGTCTCCTACCCCGACATGGTCCTGCTGGCGGGCGGGACACCCTTGGCGATCGACTGCACCGCCAAGGCCTCCTTCAAGCTGCTGCCCGCCCAGCTCGAGGCCGCGATCACCCCCAAGACCAAGTGGCTCATCTTGAACTCGCCCTCGAATCCCACGGGCGCGGCCTACACCGAGGCCGAGCTTCGCGCCCTGACCGAGGTGCTGGTGAAGCACCCGCACGTCCACGTCATGACCGACGACATGTACGAGCACCTGGTCTACGACGGCTTCCGCTTCACCACCCCGGCGCAAGTCGAGCCCCGCCTCTTTGAGCGAACGCTCACCGTCAACGGCGTCTCCAAGGCCTACGCCATGACCGGCTGGCGGATCGGCTATGCCGGTGGTCCGGCCGAGCTGATCAAGGCCATGGGCAAGGTGCAGTCGCAGAGCACCTCCAACCCCTCCTCGATCAGCCAGGCCGCGGCTGTGGCCGCCCTCGACGGCCCGCAGGACTTCCTCGAAGAGCGCAACGCCGTCTTCAAGGAACGCCGCGACCTGATCGTCGGCCTCCTCAACGACGCCCCGGGTCTCCACTGCCCGACGCCGGAGGGCGCCTTCTACGTCTACCCGTCGTGCGAAGGCGTGATCGGACGCAAGACCCCGGCGGGCGAAGTGATCGGCTCGTCGGAGGCCTTCGCCAAATACCTCCTCGAGGAAGGCGGCGTCGCCGTCGTCCACGGCTCCGCCTTCGGCCTCGACCCCCACTTCCGCATCTCCTACGCGACGGCCACCGACCTCCTGGAAGAAGCCGGCAAACGCATCATCGCCACCTGCCAACGGCTGGGGTAGGGCAAAAAGGTTCCAGGTACCTTTTTTTCTCCACAAGACAGTCGCTGGAGCCTTTTTCGTCGAGGAAGCCGGCAAGAGGATCGTCGTGAGATGCGCCGGGGGGTGAAAAAAAGGTTCCAAAAAAGGTTCCAGGTACCTTTTTCGCCACTCGGCAAGCTTCGCCGGCTCAGCGCTCGAAATGCGGGTGCCGCACCCGGTCGCCCGTCTCGATCCCCAGCCGCTCCGCCTCGCCGCCCAGGATTTCCAGCACACCCGTGACCGGCACCGGTGAGCTGATCACCGCCTCGGAGAACGGTACGGTCTCTGCCTCGATGCCGCGGATCACGCCGCCTTCGTCGATGAACAGCATGTCGAGCGAGGTCGGCGTGTTCTTCATCCACATCGAGATCGGCCGCGGCTGGTCGTAGACGAAGAGCATGCCCGAGAGCGCCGGCACCTCGTCCCTGAACATCAAGCCGCGCATCTGCTGCTGGGGCGTCCGCGCGATTTCGACCATGAGGTCGACCGGGCCGCCTTCCGTCTCGATCTCGAGCGGCTCCTGCTCGAGGATGGGCTGCGGCTCGCCGTGCGTCTGCGCCCGGCCGGGCAGCGGCAGCAGCAGGAGGGCAGCCGCGAGGGCTATGACGAGGCGGCGGGAATAAGACTTGCTCACGGGATGAACTGCTCCTTCAAGATCCGCTCTTCGAGATTGTGCTCCGGATCGAACAACAGCTGAAAGCGCTTCTCGCGATCCTCCCAGACCTCGACCTCGACCACGTCGCGCACCTCGGTGAAATCGGCAACCGCACTGACCGGCCGCTTCTCCGGATTGCGCACCTGAATGCGAAACTGTGTGCTGCTGCTCAACAGGGCACCCCGCCAGCGCCGGGGCCTGAACGGGCTGATCGGGGTCAAGGCCAGGATGTTGGCGCCCAAAGGGATGATCGGCCCATGCGCCGAGAGATTATAGGCGGTCGAGCCCGCCGGGGTTGCCACCATCACCCCGTCGCAGACCAGCTCCGGCAGCCGGTTGACGCCGTCGATGTCGAGGCTCAACGCCGCCGCCTGCCGGGTCTCGCGGAACACCGATACCTCGTTGATCGCCATGCCGTCGACCACCGTGCCGTCGAGCTGCCGGGCCCGCATGCGCAAGGCAAACAGCTCGACCGGCGTCGCCCGCGCGATCCGCGCCGGCAGATCGTCCGGGCCGAACTCGTTGAGCAGAAAACCCACCGTGCCGAGATTCATCCCGTAGACCGGGATGTCCCGGTCGATGAAGCGGTGCAGCGTCTCCAGCATGAAGCCGTCGCCGCCGAGGGCGACGATGACATCGGCGACCGCCGGATCGACCGAGGGATAGCTCGCCTCGAACGCCCGCCGCGCGGCGGCCGCGTCGGCGGTGCGGGCGGCGAGAAAAGCGAGTTTCATGAGCGGGGTGAACCCATCGTCCAAACACCAGGGCGCTCGCCCGACATCGATCGGGCAATCACGAGTGCCGCCCGACGACGGTCGGGCATTCACAAGTGACAAGGAAGCTATTACGTTCAGGGCTCACTCGATAGTCGGGATTTCGTCCGAGCGCGCTCGAACCCACCCGGCATCGCCCGTCCTCGGGAGGGACGCATGCTCGTCGACAGCTTCGGCCGTCAGATTTCCTATGTCCGCATCTCGGTCACCGACCGTTGCGACTTCCGCTGCGTCTACTGCATGGCGGAAAACATGACCTTCCTGCCGAAGAAGGACCTTCTGACCCTCGAGGAGCTCGAGCGTCTTTCCGACGCCTTCATCGCGACCGGCGTGCGCAAGATCCGCCTCACCGGCGGCGAGCCCCTGGTCCGCCGCGACGTGATCTCCCTGATCCGTGCCCTCGGCGGCAAGATCGGCGACGCCCCCGGGACCCTGGGCGAGCTCACCGTCACCACCAACGGCAGCCAGCTCGAGCGCTTCGCGCCTGACCTCTTCGCCGCCGGCGTGCGGCGCATCAACGTCTCGCTCGACACCCTGGAGCGCGCCCGCTTCGAGGCGATCACCCGCTGGGGCAAGTACGACAAGGTCATGGCCGGCATCCAGGCGGCCAAGGCCGCCGGCCTGCACGTCAAGATCAACGCCGTGGCGCTCAAAGGTGTGAACGAGGACGAGTACGACCGGATGATCGCCTGGTGCGGGGCCGAGGGCTTCGATCTCACCCTGATCGAGACCATGCCGATGGGCGAGATCGACGAGGACCGCACCGACCAGTATTTGCCGCTCTCCCTGGTCCGCAGCCGGCTCGAGCAGCGCTGGACCCTCACCGACCTTCCCGACCGCACCGGTGGGCCCGCCCGCTACGTGCGCATCGAGCAGACCGGCGGCAGGCTCGGCTTCATCACGCCGATGACCCACAATTTCTGCGAATCCTGCAACCGCGTCCGGGTCACCTGCACCGGCACCATGTACATGTGCCTCGGCCAGGAAGACGCCATTGATCT
>SLRI01000309.1 GCA_007131045.1 Rhodospirillales bacterium | reverse complement strand
TGCCGAGCCACGGCTTCTACTGGTTCGTGCTCGCCGACGAGGCCAGCATGCCGGATTGGCATATCGACCTGCCGGAACCGCTGCCGGAGTTCGTCACCCTGGTGCTCGGCCGCGGCTGGGGATCGCTGCTCGACCCGAAGAACAGAAACGAGCTGGAGGACGGCGTGCTCTCCAGCTTCTTCGCCAACCAGCGCTGGTTCGCCGCCAAGGACGCGACAATTCGCGGCCTGAAGGTGACCCGGACGATCGAGTTGCCGGGGCCGGACGGGGGCGTCCTGCTCGCCATGGTCGAGACCAGGCTCGACGGCGGCCAGTTGCAGACCTACCAGATGCCGCTCTCGATCGCCTGGGGCGAGGACAATCTCTCGCCGGCCTCGCCGCTCAGGCCGTTCACCATCGCCAAGGCCAGGCGGGCCAACCGGGTGGGCGCCGTCTACGACGCCTCGGCCGGCGACGGGCTGGCCCTGGCGCTGCTCGACGGGCTCAGGCGCGAGCGGCGGATCGAGATCGAGGGCGGCGCCGCGAGGTTCATCAAGAGCCCGGCCCTCGATGCGGTCGAGCTCGGCGAAACGCCCGAGATCAACCGGCTCTCGGTCGAGCAGAGCAACACCTCGATGATGGTCGACCGGGCGATGATCTGGAAGCTCTACCGCCGCCCATTGCCCGGGCCGCATCCCGAGGTGGAGATCGGCCGGTTCCTGACCGACGTCGCCGGTTTCGCCAACACGCCGCCGCTGCTCGGCAGTCTCGAGGTCGAGGGCGCCGACGGCACCAGCACGCTGGCCGCCGCCATGGGCTTCGTGCTCAATCAGGGCGACGGCTGGGCCTGGACGCTCGACTATCTCGAGCGCGAGATCGAGACCCTGCTGCTCGAGCAGGAGCAGGAGGGCGAGGCCGAGCCGGTCGAGCCCTTCGGTGTCTACCGCCAGCTCGCCGCCGCGATCGGCCAGCGAACGGCCGAGATGCATCGCGCGTTCTCGACGCCGACCGAGGATCCGGCGTTCAAGGCCGAGGCCATCACCGAGGCCGATCTCGGCCGTTGGGGGAAGGCGGTCACCGGCGATCTCGCCAAGCTGCCGACGGCGCTCGAGCGGGTGCGGGTGAAGCTGGCCGAGGCCGACCAGGCGGATGTCGAACGGCTGCTCGCAGCCCTGCCGACACTCGAGGCTCGGGTTGCCGAGCTCACCGGCGGCGGCATCGAGGCGCAAAAGACGCGGCTCCACGGCGACTATCACCTCGGCCAGGTGCTGGTCGCCAAGGGCGACGTCTTCATCCTCGATTTCGAGGGCGAGCCGGCGCGCGACATCGAGGAGCGGCGGGCCAAGACCTCGCCCCTGAAGGACGTGGCCGGCATGCTGCGCTCGTTCTACTATGCGGCATCGGCGGTGATCGACCGCTACGCCGACCGTAATCCGACCAAGCTCGAGGCGTTGCCGCCCCTGGCCCTGGCTTGGCGTGGCTTGGCGATGCGACAGTTCATCGAGAGCTATCGTGAGCACATCGCCGGCTGTGCGGCAGTGCCCGAGAACCCGGCCGATCTCGATCGCCTGCTCGAGTTCTTCCTGATCGAGAAGGCCGTTTACGAGATCTACTACGAGGCCGCGAACCGGCCGACCTGGGTGTCGATCCCGATCCGTGGGGTCCTGGGACTTTTGGACCCCGAGCAGCGAAAGGGGCTTTTCAGCGATGGCTGAGACCAACGCGAAGAAGGCGAAACCCGCAGCGGTACTGGCGCCTGCGGCCGAAGTCGAGGCCGTGGTGGCGGCCCGGCACGAGAATCCCTTCGGCCTCTTCGGCCTGCACGAGGTGGGCGGCCGGCTGGTGATCCGCACCTTCCAGCCCGGCGCCGTTCTGGTCGAGCTGATCGATGCTTCGACCGGCAAGAAGCTGGTGGCGCTCGAGAAGCTGCACGAGGCCGGCTTCTTCGCCGCCGAGGTGCCGGGCAAGAAGGCGCCCTCCGCCTATCGGCTGCTGGTCGACTGGGGCGGTGGTGCGGCACCGATGGAGATCGAGGATCCCTATCGCTTCGGCCAGGTGCTGGGCGAGATGGACGCCTATCTTCTGGCCGAGGGCAGCCATCTCAGGCTCTACGAGAAGCTGGGTGCGCATCCCTTCGAGATGGACGGCGTGAAGGGCGTCTCGTTCGCCGTCTGGGCGCCCAATTCGCGGCGGGTCTCGGTGGTCGGGCCGTTCAACAACTGGGACGGCCGGCGCCATCCGATGCGCAAGCGGATCGAGTGCGGC
Organism: Rhodospirillales bacterium; assembly: GCA_007131045.1. Lineage (GTDB taxonomy): Bacteria > Pseudomonadota > Alphaproteobacteria > Geminicoccales > Geminicoccaceae > SLRI01. The sequence goes on along the minus strand of SLRI01000309.1, from coordinate 11,608 downwards.
TGCTTCGAGTTGTTCATCCCCGGCCTGCAGAAGGGCGAGTCGTACAAGTTCGAGCTGGTCGGCCCCAATGGCGAGACGCTGCCGCTCAAGGCCGATCCCGTGGGCTTTCGGGCCGAGCATCCGCCGGCCAATGCGTCGGTGGTGCACGGCCTGGTGCAGCACGAGTGGCGGGACAAATCCTGGCTCGAGCAGCGCAAGGCGGCGCACGAGCGGCATGCGCCGATGAGCGTCTATGAAGTGCATCTTGGCTCGTGGATGCGGGTGCCGGACGAGGGCAATCGCTATCTCTCCTATGCCGAGCTCGCCGATCGACTGGTCGACTACGTCAAGGAGATGGGCTTCACCCATATCGAGCTGATGCCGATCTCCGAATACCCGTTCGACGGCTCCTGGGGCTATCAGCCCGTCGGCCTCTTCGCGCCGACCATCCGCCACGGCACCGCCGAAGAGTTCGCGGCCTTCGTCGATGCGGCGCACCAGGCCGGCATCGGGGTGCTGGTCGACTGGGTGCCGGGCCACTTTCCGAGCGATGCGCATGGCCTCGCCAATTTCGACGGCACCGCGCTCTACGAGCATCTGGACCCGAGGAAGGGCTTCCATCAGGACTGGAACACCCTGATCTACAATTACGGCCGGCAGGAGGTCGCCAATTTCCTCCATGCCAACGCGCTCTACTGGATGGACAAGTTCCACATCGACGGGATTCGCGTCGATGCCGTGGCCTCGATGCTCTATCTCGACTATTCGAGGAAGGCCGACGAGTGGGTGCCCAACGAATACGGCGGCAACGAGAACCTGGAAGCCATCGCCTTTCTCAAGCGGCTGAACGAGCTGCTCTACAGCGAGGCGGACGGTGTCACCTCGATCGCCGAGGAATCGACCGCCTGGCCCGGTGTCTCGCGGCCCACCTACCTCGGTGGGCTGGGCTTCGGCTACAAGTGGAACATGGGCTGGATGCACGACACCTTGCATTACTTCGGCGAGGACCCGGTGCATCGGCGCTACCATCAGCACAACCTGACCTTCGGCCTGCTCTACGCCTTCTCCGAGAACTTCGTCCTGCCGATCAGCCACGACGAGGTGGTCCACGGCAAGGGCTCGCTGTTGACCCGGATGCCCGGCGATCGCTGGCAGAAATTCGCCAATCTCAGGGCCTATCTCGGCTTCATGTTCACCCATCCGGGCAAGAAGCTGTTGTTCATGGGCTCGGAGTTCGGCCAGGAGAAGGAGTGGAACTACGAGACCAGCCTGGATTGGCATCTGCTCGACGATCCGCTGCACAAGGGCGCGCAAATGCTGGTCCGTGATCTCAACCGGCTCTACCGGGGGCGCGCCGATCTGCACGAGAAGGACTGCGAGTCCGAGGGCTTCGAGTGGATCGATGCGTCGGACATCGAGCAGAGCGTGTTGAGCTTCCTGCGCAAGGGCAGCGATCCGAACAGTGTGACCATCGTGGTCTCTAATCTCACGCCCGTCGTGCGCGAGGGTTATCGGATCGGCGTGCCGCTCGACGGCGACTACCGGGAAGTGCTCAACACCGACGCCGAGATCTACGGCGGCAGCGGCGTCTCGTCGGGCCCGACGGTCCGAGCCGAGCCGACGCCCTGGCACGGCCGGCCGTTCTCTATCAACCTCAGGTTGCCGCCTCTAGGTGTGGTCTCCTACGCTTTGGGCTAAAAGACGGGCCGACTGTCGTCCTGACGGCGTACAACTGTCTTTTGTAATTGAAAATTTTCCGGACGAAAGGCAATCTCCAGCGTTGTTCCGAGGAGGAAACAATGCTGCGGGGGTCGCCATGCTCATTGCCGGAATGCTCCAGCGGTTGATCCACTACGGCCGGCTCACGGTGACCGACTCCGCGGGTCGAACGCATTGCTTCGAAGGCGCCGAATCGGGGCCGAGTGCCGCGATCCGCCTCACCGACAAGCGAATCGAGCTCGACCTCATGATCCATCCGGAGCTGGCCTTGGGCGAGGGCTACATGGACGGTCGGATCGTCGTCGAGGCCGGATCGATCTACGACGTGATCGAGATCGGTGCTGTCAACCTGCAGCGGCTCGGCGGCAACCAATGGGGCAGCATTGCCGCCCGGATTGCCGGGCTGTTGCGCCGGTTTCACCAGTTCAACCCGATACCCCGTGCCCGGCGCAACGTGGCGCACCACTACGACCTCTCGTCCGAGCTCTACCGGCTGTTTCTCGATCCCGACCGCCAGTATTCCTGCGCCTACTTCTCGATGCCGATGATCACCCTGGACGAGGCGCAGCTGTTGAAGAAACGGCACATCGCCGCCAAGCTGCTGCTGCGGCCGGGCCAGCGGGTGCTCGACATCGGCGCCGGTTGGGGTGGGCTCGGCATCTACTGTGCCCAGGTCGACGAGGTCGACGTCACTGGGCTGACGCTGTCGGTCGAGCAGCACGACTACGCGATGCGCCGGGTCAAGGAGGCGGGACTCGAGGATCGGGTGCGCTTCTTGATCCAGGACTACCGCGAGACCGCCGGCAGCTTCGATCGCATCGTCTCGGTCGGCATGCTCGAGCACGTGGGCGTCAATCACTACGGCGCCTATTTCCGCCACGTGGCCGAGCGGCTCGCCGGTGACGGTGTGGCGGTCATCCACTCGATCGGCCGGGCGACGGGCCCGGCGGCGACGGCCTCCTTCATCCGCAAGTACATCTTCCCGGGCGGCTACATCCCGGCCCTGTCCGAGGTGCTGCCGGCGGTCGAGCGGGCCGGGCTCTGGGTTACCGATGTCGAGATTTTGCGCTTGCATTATGCCGAAACGCTGCGCCACTGGCGCGAGCGCTTCATCACCCATTGGGCCGAGGCGGCCGCCCTCTACGACGAGCGGTTCTGCCGGATGTGGGAGTTCTACCTGGCCGGCTCCGAGGCTTTCTTTCGCTGCATGGACGGGATGGTGTTCCAGCTGCAACTCGCCAAGGACCGGTACGCCGTGCCGTTGACCCGGGACTACTTGGCCGGCGAGGAAGCGCGCCACGCCCGGGCCGAGCCCCGACGCTACCGGCTGGTGGCGTGAGCACGCCGCTGCCGCTCGAGGCGCGCACCCTGGACGGGCCACGGGATGCCGTGCCGCTGCTGGTGATGCACGGCCTTTTGGGCTCGCAGCGCAACTGGCAGGCGCACGGCAAGGCGCTGGCCCGGGGGCGCACCGTGCATCTGCTCGATCTGCGCAATCACGGCGCCTCGCCCTGGTCGGAGGAGATGACCTACCCCGCCATGGCGGCCGACGTCCTGGCCTTCGCCGAGAAGCGCGGCATCGAGCGCTTTCATCTGCTCGGCCACAGCATGGGCGGCAAGGTCGCGATCGCCACTGCGCTCACCGAACCCGAGCGGGTGACGAGTGTGATCGTGGCGGACATCGCGCCGGTGCCTTACGCGCATGATTTCGAGGAGCTGATCGGTGCCCTGCAGCGTCTCGACCTCGCTGCCGTCGACCGCCGCGCCGAGGCCGATGCGGCCCTCGCTTCCCAGTTCGAGAATGCCGGTGTCCGCCAGTTTCTCCTGCAGAACCTGGATTTCGACGGCCAGGGGCGGGCCTTTTGGAAACCCAATCTCGCCGTGCTCGATGCCGAGATCGCCAGGATCACCGGCTGGCCCGACGCTTATGCCGATGCGACCTACGAGGGCCCGGTGCTCGCCATCCACGGCGGCGCCAGCCCTTATGTCGATGCGGCGGGCGAGGCGGCGTTTCGCCGGCTGATGCCGGCCGTGGCCTTCGAGACGCTCGACGGTGCCGGCCACTGGCTGCACGCCGAGCAGCCGCGACCGTTCCTGGAGGCGGTAGAGCGTTTTCTGGCGGACTGATATTCGTTTTCGAACAGCGGACGCCGCCGAAATCGCCTATTCACCCACGCAGCGTTTTCGCTTGTGAAAGTCGATGGCCTGAACTAGCTTTCGCCCATGCCGATTGGGAGGCACTGGTGAGCGCAGCAAGCGAGTTCGATCTCGTCGTCGTCGGCGGCGGCATCAACGGCGCCGGGATCGCCCGGGACGCCGCCGGGCGCGGGCTTTCGGTGCTCCTGGTCGAGCGCGACGATCTGGCCAGCCACACCTCGTCCTGGTCGTCCAAGCTGATCCACGGCGGCTTGCGCTATCTCGAATATTACGAGTTCCGGCTGGTCCGCGAGGCGCTGATCGAGCGCGAGGTGCTGCTGAAGGCGGCGCCGCACATCATCTGGCCCTTGACCTTCGTCCTGCCGCACAGCCCGGAGCAGCGGCCGGCCTGGCTGGTTCGCCTCGGGCTCTTCCTCTACGACCACCTGGGCGGGCGCAAGATGCTGCCGGGCTCGTCGAGTGTCGATCTCGGCGCCCCCGGACCTTACGGCGACCCGCTCGAGGACTGGGTCACCAAAGGCTTCACCTACAGCGACTGCTGGGTGATGGACAGCCGCCTCGTCGTCTTGAACGCCATGGACGCCAGGCATCGGGGCGCCGAGGTCCGGACCCGGACGGAATGCGTGAAGGCCGTGCGCGAGGGTGATCGCTGGATGGTCGATCTGCGCTGCACCCGGACCGGCGAGACAAGGCGGGTCACCGCGCGTGGCCTGGTCAACGCCGCCGGGCCCTGGGTCTCGCGCTTCCTGAAGGACGGCCTCGGGCAGGATACCGCCAAGAAGCGGGTGCGGCTGATCAAGGGCTCGCACATCGTGGTGCCCAAGCTGCACGACGGGGCTCATCCGTATATTCTGCAGAACGTCGACAAGCGCATCGTCTTCGTCATCCCCTACGAGAACGACTACAGCCTGATCGGGACGACCGACCTCGAATACCAAGGCGATCCCAAGTCGGTGGCGATCACGCCCGAGGAGACCGACTATCTCTGCAGCGTGGTCAATCGCTACTTCGAGCGCAAGGTGAGCGCCGCCGACATCGTCTGGACCTATTCGGGCGTGCGCCCGCTGTTCGACGACGCGAGCGGCAATGCCTCGGCGGTCACCCGCGACTACGTCTTCGACGTCGAAGGCGGAAACGGCAAGCCGCCCCTGCTTTCGATCTTCGGCGGCAAGATCACCACCTATCGCAAGCTCGCCGAGCATGCGATGGCGCGCCTGGCCCCGCTCCTGGGCTGCGAGGCCGGGACCTGGACGGCGGGCGCCGTGCTGCCCGGCGGTGACCTGCCCGACGCGGATTTCGAGCGGTATCTGGAGGGGTTCTCGGCCGACTACCCGTGGCTGCCGGGGCCGCTTGCGAGGCGCCTGGCGCGCGCTTATGGTTCTCGCGCGCGCATCATCGTCGAAGGGAGGCAGGGGCTGAACGATCTCGGGCAGAACCTGGGTGGCGACCTCTTCGAGGCCGAGCTCGACTATCTGGTCGAGCACGAGTGGGCGCTCGCTGCCGACGACGTGCTCTGGCGCCGCAGCAAGCTCGGCCTGCATCTCGACGCCGCTGCCGAGGCCGAGGTCGAGGCGTGGTTTCGGGCTCGGGCGAAAAAGCGGGACGCCGCATGACAGTGTCGCCGCCGATCGGCATCGTCGGTGCCGGGGCATGGGGCACGGCGCTGGCCCAGGCCGCATCCCGCGCCGGCAACGAGGTGGTCCTCTGGGACCGCGACCCGCAAGTGGTCGAGGCGATCCGAGAACATCGTTGCTCGCCCCGGGCCTTCCCCGATCTGGTGCTGGAGGAGGGCATCGATGCCACCACCGAGCTGGACGCGGTGCTCGATCTCGACACAACGCTCCTCGTCGTGCCGGCCCAGGCCCTGCGCGAAGTCTGCCGGCGGCGTGCGGGTCGTGGGCCGGGCGTCGCCGTCGTCTGCGCCAAGGGCTTCGAGCGCGACACCGACCGGCGCTTGAGCGAGGTGGTCGAGGCCGAATGGCCGGATGCCGTGGTCGCCTGCCTCTCCGGCCCGAGCTTCGCCGCCGAGGTCGCCAAGGGCCTGCCGACGGCGCTGACCCTCGCCGTCGCCGACGCCGAGCTCGGCCGGGCCCTGTCGCTTCGCCTGTCGAGCCCGACGCTCAGGGTCTACTGGACCGATGATCGGACCGGGGTCGAGATCGGTGGTGCTGTCAAGAACGTGCTGGCGATCGCCGCCGGCCTGGTGACCGGCAAGGGGCTCGGCGAGAACGCCCGGGCGGCGCTCTTGAGCCGGGGCTTGGCCGAGCTCGCCGGGCTCGGCCAGGCGATGGGGGCCAGGCCCGAGACCCTGATGGGGCTCTCCGGGCTCGGTGATCTGATGCTCACGGCGATGAGCCCGACCTCGCGCAACACCGCCTTCGGCATGGCGCTCGGGCGGGGGCAGACGCCGGAGGCCGCGCTCGCCGAGGGGGGCGTGGTCGAGGGCTACTGGACGGCGGCCGTGGTCGATCGCCTGGCCGAACGGCACGGGGTCTCGACGCCCGTGGTTCACGCCGTGGCCGAGATTCTGGCCGGCGCGCTCACGGTCGAGGGGGCGCTCGACAGCTTGATGCGGCGACCGTTGAAGGCGGAGGGCATGCCGTGACGATCATGGCCTTGAAGAGGGTGACCCGTCTGGTCGGCGAGGAGCTGCATCTCGACGATGTATCCTTGAACCTGCAATCGGGTCAGCTCTACGTGCTGCTCGGCCAGACCTCGGCCGGCAAGACCTCGTTGCTGCGGGTGATGGCCGGGCTCGACCGGCCGTCCGAGGGCCAGGTGATGCTGGGCGGCGTCGATGTCACGCAAAAGAGCGTGCGGCAGCGCAACGTCGCCATGGTCTACCAGCAATTCGTCAACTATCCGTCCTTCACGGTCTACGACAACATCGCCTCCCCGCTCAGGCTCAGGGGCTTTCGCCGGGCCGAGGTCGACCGGCGGGTCAAGGAGACGGCCGAGCTCTTGCATATCGAGGCCCTGCTCGGCCGCCTGCCGGCGGAGCTCTCGGGCGGCCAGCAGCAGCGCCTCGCCATCGCCCGGGCGCTGGTCAAGGAGGCCGATCTCCTGCTGCTCGACGAGCCCCTGGTCAATCTCGACTACAAGCTGAGGGAAGAGCTCAGGACCGAGCTCAAGGCGCTCTTCGCCAGGCGGGACGCGATCGTCGTCTACGCCACGACCGAGCCGATGGAGGCGCTGATCATGGGCGGCAACGTGGTGGTGATGGGCGAGGGGCGGGCGCTGCAGGCGGGGCCGACGCTCGAGGTCTATCACCGGCCGGGCTCGATCCGGGTCGCCACCACCTTCTCCGACCCGGCGATGAACATGATCGACGTCAGCGTCCGCGACGGCCAGGCGCGGACCAAGACCGGCTTGGCGTTGCCGCTCCGAGGCTCGCTCGCCAATCTCGGTCCCGGCCGCTACCGCCTCGGCGTGCGCGCCAACCACCTCTTTCTGCAGCGCCGCCGCGAGGCCGACATCGAGCTCGAGGGCGAGGTGGATCTGGCCGAGATCTCGGGCTCGGAGACCTTCGTTCATCTGCGCCACAACAATCTCGACTGGGTGATCCAGGAGGAGGGCGTGCACCCGCTGCAGCGCGGCAGTGCTGTCACCTTCTATCTCGATCCCGAGAAGCTCTACGTCTTCGGTGACACGGGCGCGCTCGAGCTCGCGCCCGCGACCACTCCGCTCGACCACGCGGCCTGAGGGAGCCGCCGCGATGGCCGAGATCGAGTTCCGCAAGCTGGCGCACAGCTACGCCGAGCGGCCGCTGTCACCCGTGGACTACGCCCTGAAGGAGATGGACTTCGCCTGGCAGGACGGTGGCGCCTATGCGCTCCTGGGCCCGTCCGGTTGCGGCAAGACCACGCTCTTGAACATCATCTCGGGGCTGCTGCGGCCGAGCCAGGGCCGCGTGCTCTACGACGGCCGGGACATCACCGCGCTCAGCCCGGCCAAGCGCAACATCGCCCAGGTCTTCCAGTTCCCGGTCATCTACGACACCATGACGGTGGCGCAGAACCTGGCCTTTCCGCTGCGCAACCGCCGCGTGCCGCGGGCCGAGACCCAGCGCCGGGTGGGCGAGCTGCTCGACATGCTGGAGCTGCAGCCGGTGGCCGACCGCCGGGCCGCCGGCCTGACCGCCGACCAGAAGCAGAAGATCTCGATGGGCCGCGGCCTGGTCCGCGACGACGTCGCCGCCATCCTCTTCGACGAGCCGCTGACCGTCATCGACCCGCATTTGAAGTGGCAGCTCCGGCGCAAGCTCAAGGAAGTGCACGAGCGCTTCGGCCACACCCTCGTCTACGTCACGCACGACCAGAACGAGGCCCTGACCTTCGCCGACAAGGTGGTGGTCATGTTCGACGGCGAGGTGGTCCAGCTCGGCACGCCGCAGGAGCTGTTCGAGGCGCCGGCGCACCGTTATGTCGGCTACTTCATCGGCTCACCGGGGATGAACTTCTTAGGCGCCCATCTGGTGAGCGACGGGATCGGCATCGACGGCACCGAGATCGTTCTGGGTGGCCATTGGGCGGCAGCGGCGCGGCAGCACGCGCGGTCCCGGCTGGCGATCGGCATTCGCCCGGAGTTCATGGGGGTCTCGGCCACGCCGCGCGACGATGCCGTTCCGGCGAAGCTCGTTTCGGTCCAGGATCTCGGCAATTTCAAGCTGGTCCGGGCACGGCTCGGGCCGCACGAGGTCACCGCCAAGCTGCCGGAAGACCAGCCGGTGCCGACCGATGGCGCGCATCTCGTCTTTCAGCCCGAATGGACCAAGCTCTACGCCGACGACCGCCTCGTCGCCTGATCTCGAGAAGAGAGAATGAACAAGACCGAGAACAACAAGGCCTGGTTTCTCGTCCTGCCGGTGGTCATCCTGGTCGCCTTCTCCGCCGTCATCCCGCTGATGACCGTGGTCAACTATTCGGTGCAGGACATCTTCGGGCCCGGGCAGCGGTTCTTCGTCGGCGACGAGTGGTTCCGGGAGACCTTGCGCGATCCCCGGCTGCACGAGGCCTTCCTTCGCCAGCTGCTGTTCACCGGCACCATCCTCGCCATCCAGATCCCGCTCGGCATCGCCATCGCCTTGACCCTGCCGACCAAGGGCTGGGGGGTCTCGGCCTGCCTCGTGCTGCTGGCCTTGCCGCTCTTGATGCCTTGGAACGTGGTCGGCACCATCTGGCTGATCTTCGCCCGCACCGATATCGGCCTCGCCGGCTGGTCGCTGGCGCAGCTCGGCATCGACTTCAACTTCACCGGCGACCCGCTGCACGCCTGGATCACCGTGGTGGTCATGGATGTCTGGCACTGGACACCGCTGGTCGTGCTGCTCTGCTACTCGGGCCTCAGGGCCATCCCCGACGCCTTCTATCAGGCGGCCCAGGTCGACGGCGCCGGCGCCTGGGCGGTGTTTCGCTACATCCAGCTGCCGAAGCTCACCGGGGTGCTGACCATCGCCGTGCTGCTCCGCTTCATGGACAGCTTCATGATCTATACCGAGCCCTTCGTCCTCACCGGCGGCGGCCCCGGCAATTCCACCACCTTCCTCAGCCAGTTTTTGGCGACCGCCGCCGTCGGCCGCTTCGACATCGGCCCTGCCGCCGCCTTCTCCATCATCTACTTCCTCTTCATCCTGCTGTTCTCCTGGCTGTTCTATACCGCCATCACCCGCATTTCGACCGGGACCCGCTGAGATGCGCTACGCCTTCGGCAAGATCGCCCTCGTCTTCTACCTGCTGTTGCTGATGCTGCCGATCTATTGGCTGATCGTCACCTCGCTGCAGACCAACGCGCAGATCCTGGGCTCCTTCGACCTCTTCCCGCCCGATCCGACACTCGCCAACTTCACCCGCATCCTCACCGACCGGACCTGGTACGAGGGCTACATCAACTCGCTGACCTATGTCGGCCTCAACGTCGTCATCAGCCTCTCGGTCGCCTTGCCCGCGGCCTACGCCTTCTCGCGCTACAAGTTCATCGGCGACAAGCACATGTTCTTCTGGCTGCTGTCGAACCGCATGGCGCCGGCGGCGGTCTTTCTCTTGCCCTTCTTCAACCTCTATTCCACCGTCGGCCTCTTCGACACCCACATCGCGGTGGCCCTGGCGCACTGTCTCTTCACCGTGCCGCTCGCGGTCTGGATCCTCGAGGGCTTCATGTCCGGGGTGCCAAAGGAGATCGACGAGACGGCCTATATCGACGGCTACAGCTTTCCCCGCTTCTTCGTCTTCATCTTCATGCCGCTGATCAAGGCCGGGATCGGCGTTACCGCCTTCTTCTGCTTCATGTTCTCCTGGGTCGAGCTGCTCCTGGCCCGCACGCTCACCTCGGTCAACGCCAAGCCGATCGCCGTCACCATGACCCGGACGGTGGGAGCGGCCGGCATCGACTGGGGGACCCTGGCGGCGGCCGGCGTCTTGACCATCGTGCCGGGCGCCATCGTCATCTGGTTCGTGCGCAACTACATCGCCAAGGGCTTCGCCCTCGGGCGGGTCTGAGCGGGGGCCAAAAATGATCGAGAACCCGCTCGAATGGATGGCCTGGACGGTCCCGACCGCGATCTTCTTCGCGACCATCGCGACCATGCTCGTGGCCATGACCGTCTGGGAAGTCGTCTCGCCGACCATCCAGCGCCGGGGCTTTCTGCCGATCTCGACCACCCGTGGCGACCGTTTCTTCATCGGCCTGTTGACCAGCGCCTTCATTCACGTCGGCTGGATCGCGTTCACCGACCTTTCACTTTGGATCGCCTTGGCCATCGCCGCGGTTTGGATGGTCATCGTGATGCGGTACGGCTGACGCCGCCGCGACACCCGAACGGGTGAGAACAAAACCGCTCTAAAACAGCAACGACCAGAGGAGGTCAGACGTCATGCCAAGCTTCAAGCCACTCGGGCGCAACGCGCTCGAGGCCAGCCGCCGCCGCTTTCTGCTCGGTGGCGCCGGCATCGCCGGTATCGCCGGCCTGCCGCTCAGCCGGGCCAAGGCGCAGAGCGATGACGACCGCATGGAAGCGGCCCGGCGCTGGATGGAGGAGGAATTCACCCCCTCGACCCTGTCGCTCGACGAGCAGATGGCCGAGATGGAGTTCTTTATCGCCGCGGCCGAGCCCTATCGCGGGATGGAGATCAACGTCGTCTCCGAGGCCCTGACCACCCACGAATACGAGGCCAGCGTCATGGCCCGCGCCTTCGAGGAGATCACCGGCATCCGGGTCAACCACAACATCATCCAGGAAGGTGACGTGGTCGAGGCGCTGCAGACCCAGATGCAGTCGGGCCGCAACGTCTACGACGCCTATGTCAACGATGCCGATCTGATCGGCACCCACTTCCGCTACGGCGTCACCCTGCCGATCAGCGACCTGATCGAGGGCGAGTTCGCCGACATCACCCTGCCGGATCTCGACCTCGAGGACTTCATCGGCACCCAGTTCGCGACCGGCCCGGACGGCAAGCTCTACCAGCTGCCCGACCAGCAGTTCGCCAATCTCTACTGGTTCCGCTACGACTGGTTCCAGCGCGAGGACCTGAAAGAGCAGTTCCGCGAAAAGTACGGCTACGAGCTCGGTGTTCCGGTCAACTGGTCGGCCTACGAGGACATCGCCGAGTTCTTCACCAACGACGTGGGCGAGATCGACGGCCAGCGCGTTTACGGCCACATGGACTACGGCCGCAAGGACCCGTCCTTGGGCTGGCGGTTCACCGATGCGTGGCTCTCGATGGCGGGTGCGAGCGACAAGGGCATTCCCAACGGC
>SLRI01000174.1 GCA_007131045.1 Rhodospirillales bacterium | reverse complement strand
CTGCATGCCGTCGAGCACGACCACATCAGCGCCCGCCTTGACCGCCAGGGCCGTGTCGTAATACGGCCGCGCCCCGCCGATCTTGACGTAGATCGGCTTTTGCCACGCGGTGATCTCGCGCAGCTCCAGGATCTTGATCGCCAGATCGTCCGGGCCGGTCCAGTCGGGGTGGCGACAGGCGCTCCGCTGGTCGACGCCTTCCGGCAGCGTGCGCATCTCGGCGACGCGGGGGCTGATCTTCTGCCCGAGCAACATGCCGCCACCGCCGGGCTTCGCACCCTGCCCCACCACCACCTCGATGGCGTCGGCCGCCCGCAAATGGTCGGGGTTCATGCCGTAGCGGGAGGGGAGGACCTGATAGACCAGGTGCTTCGACGCCCGGCGCTCCTCCTCGGTCATGCCGCCGTCGCCGGTGGTCGTGCTGGTGCCCACCGCCGTTGCCGCCCGGCCGAGCGCCTCCTTGGCGTTGGCGCCCAAGGCCCCGAAGCTCATGCCGGCGATGGTGATCGGGATCTCGAGATGCAGCGGGTTCTTTGCAAAGCGGGTGCCGAGCCGGACGTCGGTCGCACAGCGCTCGCGATAGCCCTCGAGCGCGTAGCGCGACATCGAGGCGCCATGGAAGAGCAGGTCGTCGAAGGACGGGACCCGCCGCTTGGCCCCGTTGCCGCGGATGGCGTAGAGGCCTTCGCGGGCGGCGCGCTGGATCTCGTGGATGGTCTCAGGGGGGAAGGTCGCGGAAGGGCGCAAGCCGCGCTCGTCGATGGTCATTTGGCGGCGCCCGCGTCGTCGATGGTGAAGTTGTAGAGCTTTCGGGCCGAGCCGTAGCGGCGGAAGGTCAAGGGATCGGCGTCCATGCCGGCGCGGTCCAGGAGCCTGGTCAGCTCGTCGAGATGCTCGGCCAGGAGCGGCTTTTCGATGCAATCGGCACCCAGGCTCTTCACATCGCCCCGGACATAGAGCCGGGCCTCGTAGAGGCTGTCGCCGAAATCCGCCCCGGCGTCGCCCAGAACTACGAGCCTTCCGGCCTGCGCCATGAAGGCACTCATGTGGCCGACATTGCCGCCGACCACGATGTCGATGCCCTTCATCGAGATGCCGCAGCGCGAGCTGGCGTGGCCTTCGATGACCAAAAGGCCGCCATGGCCGGTGGCACCGGCGTATTGCGAGGCGTCGCCGGTCACCCGAACGCTGCCGGACATCATGTTCTCGGCGAGGCCGGGGCCGGCGTTGCCGTGGATGGTGAGGCTCGCCTCCTGGTTCATGCCGGCGGTGTAGTAGCCGGTGTGACCCATGATCTCGACCTCGAGCGGGGATGTCAGGCCGACGGCGAGCGCATGCGCACCGTTCGGCCCGGTGATCCTGAAATGACCATCACCGGCCGCCTGCAGCCGGGCGTTGACGTCACGCAGCGGCAGCGTCGCGAGATCGAGGCTTTCGAGATTGAGGGCGGTCACGGCTACCCACCCCAGCTGTAGACGGTGGCGGGTTCGGGCTCCCAGACCCGGGCCTTCTCGATCTCGGGCAGACCCACCAGCGCCCGGTATTCCGACGCCATGGCGACCCAGCCGTCGGTCTCGGCCAAGACCGCGGGCTTGCAGGCGATCGGATCGCGGAGCACGGCGAAGCCCTCGGCGGTGCCGACGCAGAAGGTGTAGAAGCCGTCGAGATCGGCGAGGCCGTCCTCCAACGCCTCATGCAGGGTGCGGCCCTCGAGCAGCCGCGAGGTGACGTAGGCTGCGGCGACCTCGGTGTCGTTCTCGGTCTTGAAGGTCATGCCGTAATGCCGCTCGAGCCTGGAACGCAGCCAGTTGTGGTTGGAGAGCGAGCCGTTGTGGACGAGGCAGAGGTCGAGCCCGGTCGAGAACGGGTGCGAGCCCGCCGTCGTCACCGCACTCTCGGTCGCCATGCGGGTGTGGCCGATGGCGTGGCTGCCGGCCATCTCGGGCACCGCGAAGCGGCGGGCGACGGCATCGGGCAGGCCGGTCTCCTTGTAGATCTCGATCACCCGGCCCTCGGACATGATCTGCAGCCCGGCGTCGAGTGCCGCGATCAGCGCCTCGATCTTTCGGGCCTCGCCCTCGGCCACCACGATCGCGTGGCTGGCACGGCGGGTGAGCGCGGCCGCGGGGCCGAGCGCGTCGCTGACCTTCTGCCAGTCGAAGTCCGGATCGGGATGGAAGAGGACGAGCTTGAGATGCGCCTCGGGCGCCGGGTCGTGATAGACCGCGAGCCCGGCACTGTCCGGGCCACGATCGGTGAGCTCGACCAGCATCGGCGCAAAAAGCGCACCCAGCCGGCCCTGGAGGCTCGGGTCCTTGAGATAGAGGCCGACAATGCCGCACATGAGATCGAGATTCCGAAAGCGCGTTCGGACAGAAGGTAGCCGACCGGGCGGCTGGCGCAAGACGGGCTATTCCCTGGAAGCCATGCTGACGAGCATCCGATTCTCGTCCCGATTGCCACAACCACGACAGCGCAGCTTGCGCTCGAGATCCATCAACCGCGTATGCTCGGGCCGCCCCCGACCGAGCCGCACCACGTCCACACGCCCCTTGTGACCACAAGTCGGACAGGTGACCGTAACGACATGCCAATGCCGCAGATCACCCAGGCGGATGGCATAGCGCGGTGGAATGTTCCCTCTTTGTTCCATTCCATGACGAGTAGCGCGGCCGAGGTTGGAAGGCAAGAGGGCAGAAGAATCAGCCGCCTCCCATCTGCGCAGCCGGTGGACCAAAAAAATGGCCGCGGCGGGTGCCGCGGCCAAGTGATTAGGGAGGAAACGCCTTAAGTCGGGTGTCACAGGAGAAACCCATGAACACAGTCAGGGTTCTAACCCGTGGGTAGAAACTCGACAACCAAAAACGCCTCAACGAAGCGAATTATCGTTCCGAATTCGGGGCGAAAACCGCTAAAATTTTACGCTTAACTGGGTTTTCCAGTACGAAGTCAATCAAGAGATTGAAAACTAACAAAACTTGAAGGCGAAAAACGGCTGGCGCTCAGTCGAAGGCACCCGTCGGCGGGCGAAGCTCGATCCAGCCGGCCTCGATCACCAGCGAGATGCCGTACGTCACCACCCCGGCGAGCACGGTGGTGATCGCCAGCTTGAGCAGCATGCGCGGCTTCTCGGGCGCACTCGTGGCGTGGCCGGGCTCAGGGTTCTCCGGCGGCGCGTTGCCCCAGGGCAAAGCCATGAAGAGGATCACCCACCAGGCGCAGATATAGGTGACGACGGCACCGAGCGTGGTCAACAGTTCGGCTTTCGCTGGAGGGAAGGATGCGGGGGAAATGATTTCCCCCGCGCCCCCTCTAAATATTTCGTTGGAGTGTGGGGAAGATCATCTTCCCCACTCTTCTTTCCGGGCTGCACTCAGGCCTGCTCGAGCTCGACCAGCGTGCCGCAGAAATCCTTGGGGTGCAAAAACAGCACCGGCTTGCCGTGCGCCCCGATCTTGGGCGTCCCGTCGCCGAGCACCCGCGCCCCCTCGGCCTGGAGCTTGTCGCGCGCCGCCACGATGTCGTCGACCTCGTAGCAGATGTGGTGGATGCCGCCCGCCGGGTTCTTCGCCAAGAAGCCCTCGATCGGCGAGGCCTCGCCCAGCACGCCCAGGAGCTCCACCTTGGTGTTGGGAAGCTCGATGAAGACGGTCTGCACACCGTGCTCCGGCTGATCCTCGATCGCCGAGACGGTGGCGCCCAGCGTCGTCGCGTAG
>SLRI01000504.1 GCA_007131045.1 Rhodospirillales bacterium | reverse complement strand
CGTCGAGCAGCGCGGCAACACCACGGTGATGGAGGCCTTCGACGACTTCATGCACGGCCGGCCGATCCTCGATCAGGTGCATTTCGCCTATGTCGGCGACGCCACCACCCGGGTGCTCGCCCTACTCTCCAACGAGGTCGACGTCATCGAGCGGCTCGAGCCCGAGCAGTACGACACGCTGGGCGGCGAGAGCGGCATCGCCCTCGCCCGCACCATCTCGACCGAGAACAAGTACCTGCATTTCCGCTGCAACAAGCCGCCCTTCGACAACCCGCTGGTCCGCATGGCCGCCTGCCACGCGGTCGACCGCGAGCTGGTGACCGAGATCCTGGGTGCCGCCGGGCACGCCTCCTCGAACTACATCTCGCCCGTGAAGTTCGGCTACATCGATCTGCCGAACTACCCCGAATACGATCCGGCGCGCTGTCAGGAGCTCTTGGCCGAGGCCGGCTATCCGGGTGGCCAGGGCCTGCCGCCGCTCGAATATTTGACCAGCGACGGCTTCTATCCGAAGACCAAGGAGTACGGTGAGATCATCACCGCGCTGTTGCAGGAGCAGGGCTTTCCGGTCGAACTCACCGTGATGGAGACCGCGGCCTGGCTCGAGCGCATCTACCAGCGCGAGGATCAGGAGCCCTATGGCCACCTGGTAGATGTCGGCTGGTCGACCGGCTCGCCCGAGCCCGATCTCGTGCTGCGCTCGATGTTCCACTCGGGTGCGGGGCCCCGGGGCGGGCTGATCAACGGCATCGCCGATCCCGACATCGACGCCGCCCTCGACGCGCAGCAGGCCGAGCCCGATCCGGACGCGCGGCGCGAGCTGATCCAGACCGTGGCGACGGCCAAGCTCGCCGAGCTGGTCCCCAGCCTCTCGCTCTTCACCTCCGTCCTGCTGCACGGCCGCAACGCCCAGCTCGAGGGGCTCTACTTCTACCCCAACGGGCCGATCGACGCCGTAACCGCCGAGTTCAAGGCTTAAGGGCCCCGGCCTTGGGCTTCGCGCTCACCTTCTTCGCCCGGCGCCTGGCGCAGGGTGTGCTGATCGTGCTGCTCGTCTCCTTCACGATCTTCGCATTGCTGCGCATGGTGCCGGGTGATCCGGCACGGATCATCCTGGGTCCCATGGCGACCGACGCCGTGGTCGAGCAGACTGCGCGCGACCTCGGTCTCAGGGACCCCATCATCGTCCAGTATTTCCGCTATTTGGGCCAGGTGGCGCAGGGCAATTTCGGCAATTCCTTCATCCGCGCTCAGGGCGGCGGCGCCGTGGGCGGCGGGCGCGACGAGGCCCGGGGCGAGCGCGCCCGGGTGCTCGATCTCGTGGCCGAAACGCTGCCGATGACGCTCCGGCTCGCCGGCATCGCCCTCGTCTTCACAGCCCTTATCGCCTTGCCGCTCGGCGTCGCCGGTGGGCTGATGGCCGGGCGCTGGCCGGACAAGCTCGCCCTTTATGCCTCCTCGATCTTCGTCTCGATGCCCAACTTCTGGCTCGCCATCGTGCTGGCCCTGGTGGTTACCGCCAAGCTCGGCTGGATCCCCTCGATCGGCTACCGCAACATCACGTATGCGATCCTGCCGGCCTTCGTCATCGCGATCGAGATGTCGCCGCTCTTCATCCGCGCCCTGTCGGTCGCCATCGCCGATACCATGCGCAGCCCCTTCGTCGAGCTCGCCCAGGTGCGCGGCCTCTCGCCGCGGCGCATCTTCACCCATCACGTCTTCAGGAATGCCAGCATCCCGGTGCTCAATCTCTTCGGCGTGCAGATCGGTGCCCTGCTCGGCGGCGTGCTCATCGTCGAATACATTTTCGACTATCCGGGCTTCGGCCTGTTGACGGTGCAGGCCGTGCTGCAGCGCGACTTTCCGGTGATCCAGGGGATCGCCATCATCTCGACCTCGATCTTCGTCGTCATCAACATCCTGGTCGATTTCGTCTCGGCCCAGATCGACCCCAGGATCGACTACTGATGGCGGCGATCGTCGAGCCCGAGGTGGCGATCCCTCCCAGCGTTGCCGAGGCGAGCCCGGGCCGGCGGCTCTGGCTAGCGACCTGGGCGCAGACCGAGTTCAAGATCGGCCTCGGGCTCTTTCTCGTGCTGGTCGGCACGGCCATCGTCTACCCGCTCCTCGCCGGCATCGATCCGACCCAGCTCGCCCCGCGCAACCGCTTCCTGCCGCCGGTCTTCCTCGAGGGTGGCACCTGGGCGCATCCCTTGGGCACCGATCAGCTTGGCCGCGACCTCTTCATCCGCTCGCTGGTCGGGCTGCAGAACGCCTTGATGATCAGCCTCGCCGTGGTCGTTCTGATGTTCGCCTTCGGTGCCACGGTCGGCCTCTATGCCGGCTATCGCGGCGGCTGGGTAGACACCATCCTGATGCGGCTGACCGATGCGCAGCTCTCGATCCCGCTGATCATCCTGGCCATCATCATCCTCACCGTGGCACGGCCGACGCCGTTCACCGTCATCCTGGTCCTCGCACTGGCCGGCTGGCCGGTCTACGCCCGGGTCACCCGCAGCGTCATGCTCGCCGAGCGCAGGCGCGAATACGTCCGAGGTGCGAAGATCCTCGGTGCGTCGGACAGCCGGATCATGTGGCGGCTGATCGCCCCCAACATCCTCCCACCCATCGCCTTCGTCGCCGTGCTCGACATCGCCCGGATGATGATCTTCGAATCGATCCTCGGCTTCATCGGCATCGGCATCCAGCCGCCCACCCCCACCTTCGGCACGATCATCGCCGACGGTCGCAAATACCTGATCAATGCCTGGTGGATCGCGACAATGCCGGGTGCTTTCCTCTTCTTCACGCTCTTGAGCATCAACCTGATGGGGGCGACCCTGGAGCGGGCGCGCAACCGGTTGCTCCGGGGGACGATTTGATGGCCAGTAAAGAGGTGGGGAAGATGATCTTCCCCACACCCCAACAAGATTTCGAGGGGGCGCGGGGGAAATCATTTCCCCCGCACTCTTCCTTCTGATGATCGCCAATCCTGCAAACGAGCGCCTGCTCACCGTCGAGCGGCTCTCGATCGACCTCGTCCGCGACGGCAAGCGCACGCCCGTGCTGCAGGACGTCTCGCTCGGTCTCGACGAGCGCCAGTGCCTCGGCATCGTGGGTGAGAGCGGCTCGGGCAAGACGGTGCTTGCCAAGGCCCTGGTCGGCTGGGTCGGCGAGCCGTTGGCGGTGGCGGGTGGCGCCGTCCGGTTTCGCGGCCAGGACCTGCTCGCCATGCCGCCCGAAGCCCGGCGAAAGTTGCGCGGCAGTGCGGTCGGCTATATCGGCGCCGATCCCGGTAACAGTTTCGATCCGACCTATCCGGTGGGCGTGCAGATCGTCGAGAAGGTCCGGGCCGTCCGCCCCGACATCGCCGGCGCCGAGGCCAAGCGCCGTGTCCTCGACCTGCTGGATCGGGTGCACATCCCATCCGCGAAGCGGCGCTTCGACGAGTTTCCGCACCAGTATTCGGGCGGCATGCTGCAGCGGGCGATGATCGTCGATGCGCTGGCCTCCGATCCGGCTTTCCTCGTTTGCGACAACATCACCCAGCCCTTGGACGTCACGGTCGCAGCGCAGATCATGCGCCTCCTGCACGAACTGCGCTCGGACCTTGCGGCTGGTATCGTCTTCATCTCGACCTCGCTGCCGGTGGTCTGCGACATCGCCGACGACCTCGTCGTGCTCAGCCGTGGCGCGATCGTCGAGCGCAGCACGCCCGAGCGGCTGCT
>SLRI01000131.1 GCA_007131045.1 Rhodospirillales bacterium | reverse complement strand
GTCGAGGATCTGGCCCCCGGCGATCACGTGGTGGTGACGCTGATCCGCGCCTGCGGGCACTGCTTTTATTGTGCCCGGGGCGAGGAGACGGCGTGCGAGCACGACTTTCCCCTGGCGCATCGAACGCCGCTCCGCGACCGCTCGGGCGTGGCGCTGCAGCACGGGATGGGCTGTGCTGCGTTCGCCGAGCGGGTGGTGGTCGATCAGGCGCAGCTCGCCCGGATCGGCGAGGACGTGCCGTTCGAGGTGGCGGCCTTGCTCGCCTGCGGGGTGATCACCGGTGTGGGGGCGGTGAGCAACACGGCGGCCGTGCCGGCGGGCTCGTCGGTGGTGGTGATCGGCGCCGGCGGGGTCGGCTTGAACGCGGTGCAGGGGGCGAGGCTCGTCGGTGCCGCACCGATCATCGTTCTCGACCCGGTGCCCGAGAAGCGGGCGATGGCGCAGGCGTTCGGGGCCTCGGCGGCGCTCGATCCCTTCACCGGCGACCCGCGAGCCGCGGTCCGCGATCTCACCCATGGCCGCGGCGCCGACTTCGTCTTCGTCTCGGTCGGCAGCAAGCTGGCGATCGAGCAGGGGATGGATCTGTTGCGGCCGGGCGGCAGCCTGGTGATCGTCGGGATGCCGGCCTCGGGCGTGACCATCGAGCTCGATCCCGGCAGCCTGGCTTCCCGGGGCCAGCGGGTGCTCGGCTCGAAGATGGGCTCGAGCCGCATCGACATCGACATTCCCAGGCTCGAGGCGCTCTATCGCCGCGGTGATCTGAGGCTCGACGAACTGGTCTCGGGCCGCTACCCCTTGGCTGCCATCAACGACGCCATCGCCGATGTCCGGCGCGGCGTGGCGTTGCGCAACGTGATCGTTTTTTGAGCCCGAAGGCCGAAGGAGGTGTCGGTTTGGCGACCATCAACGGGGCCGTGGTCCCGGTCACACCCTTGCAACAGAATTGCAGCGTGTTCTGGGACGACGAGGCGAAGCTCGCCACGGTGATCGATCCAGGCGGTGACGCGCCGCGGATTCTCGAGCTGGTGACCAGCCAGGAGCTGACCGTCGAGCAGATCCTCCTGACCCACGGCCATTTCGACCATGCGGGTGGGGTAGAAGCCTTGAACAGGTTGCTGGCCGAGCGCCAGGGGGCGAGGGTGCCGGTGGTCGGCCCGCACCCGGACGATGCTTTTCTGCTCGACGCCCTGGCCGAGGACGGTGCCGCCTACGGCATCCTCGAGGCGCAGCCGGTGACCCCGGATCGCTGGCTCGACGAGGGCGAGACGGTGACCATCGCCGGCAAGCCGTTCGCCATCTACCACTGCCCCGGCCACAGCCCCGGCAGCCTCGTCTACGTCAACGAGGAGGCACGCTTCGCGATCGTCGGCGACGTGCTGTTCAACGGCTCGATCGGCCGCACCGACTTCCCTTATGGCGACCACGAAGCGCTGATCACCGCGATCCGCACCAAGCTCTTCCCCCTGGGCGACGACATCGGCTTCGTCTGCGGCCACGGCCCGGGCTCGACCTTCGGCGACGAGCGCAAGAGCAACCCGTTCGTGGGTGAGGGGCGGTAGACTGGAAGAAATGTGGGGGAAATGATTTCCCCCACGCCCCCTCGGGACTTTGCGCTGGCGCTCGTTACCGGCGACGGCGCAAAGGAATGGTGGGGCGCGGGGAGGATCTTCCTCCCCGCATCTGCATCAGAAAATGCCGCCGATCGAGCGGGTCAGGCCGTCGACCATGAAGGGGGCGGCGTCGGGCCAGTCGAGATTGGCCTGGTTGGCGGTCGCGACGATCCGGGTCTGGTAGTGCTTCCAGTCCGTGAGCGTGCTCGTCGACTGGGTGACCGCCCCGCCCGAGCCCTGGCCCAGGGTCTGCTGTTCGCTCTGGCTGACGACGGAGCCGCCGCGTGCGCGCTCGGAGACCCTGAGATCGGTGATCACCGAATAGGTGACGTCCTGGACGTAGGCGTCGGCGGCGGTGCCGATGGCGGCACCGAGCAGCGCCCCGCCGATCGTCAGGCCGACATCGCTGCCGCCGGCCTTGCCGAGCAAAAAGCCGGTGCCGGCGCCGATGGCTGCACCCGATACGGCGCTGCCGAAGCCGCCTTCGCCGGCGGCGTCGGCCGCGGTCTGGCTGTTGCGGCCGGCCTGCAGCACGTTGGCCTGCAGCATGAACTGCGCCTGGTCGGGATCGTCGACGATCCGGTAGCCGGCGGATTCGATCTGCCGGCGGATGGCCGGCTCGACCATGAAGTCCGGCTTGTCGGAGGTGTTGCGGACGCTGATGAAGACGGTGCGGCGCTCGGCGTTGACGGGCTCGAGGAAGACCGTGTCGGTCATCTTGGTCTGCACGTCGAGTTCACGCTTGGCGATCGAGGTCTGGGTCGCCGCACAGCCGGCGAGCAAGGCCACGAGGGCCAAGGGGGCGATGGTCGAGCGGATGGCCGAGAGGCTGAACATGCGAGCTTGGTCCTTCACTTTACACGCAGGCGGGATCGCATCGCTGCGACCCCTTCTTACACCAAGGCGGGGTCGCATCGCTGCGACCCCTTCGGTCGAGACAACTCGACGGTGGTTGATTGGTCGGCCGACCGCCCGCGCGAGGCGTCAGCCGACGGCGTTCTGCAGCTCCTTTTCGACCTCTTCCCAGTTGACGAGGTTGTTGAGGAAGGCCGCGACGTATTCGGGCCGGCGGTTCTGGTAGTCGAGGTAGTAGGAGTGCTCCCAGACGTCGATACCGAGGATCGGTACCATGTCGTGCACCAGCGGGTTTTCGGCGTTGGGGGTCTTGAGCACCTTGAGCGTGTCGCCGGAGACGGCGAGCCAGGCCCAGCCGGAGCCGAACTGCGTCGCGGCCGCGGTCTTGAACTGCTCGGCGAAGGTGTCGTAGTTGCCGAAGGCGTCGTCGATCCGCCGGGCGATCTCGCCGCCGGGCTTGCCGCCGCCGCCCTTTTTCATGATCCGCCAGAACAGCTCGTGGTTCCAGTGTTGGCCGGCGTTGTTGAAAATGCCCTGCTTGGCGGGATCGCCGTAGGATGCCTTGACCACTTCCTCCAGGCTCTTGCCCTCGAGATCGGTGCCTTCGACCAGGTTGTTGAGGTTGGTCACGTAGGTCTGGTGGTGCTTGTCGTGGTGCAGGTGCAGGGTCTGCGACGACATGTAGGGGGCCAAGGCCTCGTAATCATACGGCAGGTCGGAGAGATTGAAGGTCATGGTATCCTCGCCTCGTTCGGTTGTTTTCTCCATCCACAACGGCATGACCGCCCGGACGGTTCCGATCTAGCCGCTACATAAGCCTTCGGGGCCGCTAAAGGAAGGGCCGGGGTGGCGAACCGCAACCTGCCGCACCAACTCCGGCATCGCCCGCCACCCCCGCCTTCGTTGCGGAGTGCGCCTCATGTCCGACACCGATCGTCTGCTGATCGACGAAGCCCGGAAGCTCGATCCCGACCGCACGCTGGCGGTGGCGTTGGCCGAGCCCGCCGATCGTCCGCTTTTGGCCGCACTGGTTCTGTTCAATGCCGAGCTCGCGCGGATTCCGGAGGTGGTGAGCGAGCCGATGGCCGGGATGATCCGCTACCAGTGGTGGCGCGATGCGATGGGTCGGGCGGTGCTGGGCGAGGGTGCCGCGCTGCATCCGCTGATGCCGCCGCTGATCGAGGCGCTGGCCCTGGGCCGGCTCCGGCATGCGGCGCTCGAGGCGCTGATCGACGCCCGCGAGGCCGAGCTCGATCGCCTGCAGCC
>SLRI01000172.1 GCA_007131045.1 Rhodospirillales bacterium | reverse complement strand
CGTGAGCTCGGCCGGCACCGGGTTCTTCTACACCACCAAGAAGAACACCCGGACCACCACCGAGAAGCTCGTCTTGAAGAAGTACGACCCCAAGGCCCGCAAGCACGTCGAGTTTCGCGAGGCGAAGATCAAATAGCGCGGCCGACAGGCCACACCGGCAGGGCGACCGTCGTCGGCCGGGCAATTTTTTGCCGCGAGCGTGGCTGTCGCATCTCGCCAAGAGATTAAACCCCAGGTAGTATCCCGGCTATTGCTGGTCGTATTCAAGCGACCGCGCCGGATGCCGTGCGGTGGCCCGTCGAGGCCCGCGGCACAGCCTGGAGTGCCAGCCGTTGCGCTATTCCCCGCCGCTCGATCGTCGCCGCCGTCCCATCTATTGCCCGAACACTCGTCGCAGGCGCCTCTCCGGTCTCGCTGCCGTGCTGGCACTGATGCTGCCGGTCGCGGCCGGAGCCGCCGCCGACGAGCGCTTCGGCGAGGGCATGCCGCTGGTCCTCAAGGACGGGCGGATCGCGACGGTCAAGGTTCACGCCATCCCGTTCGAGACCGGCGCGGACACGCTCGACGACGTCGCCGCCGAAACCTTGCGGACGTTGTTCGAGCCCTTGGCCACCGACTGCTTCTTGACCGCGCAGGCGATCGGCCATGTCGCACCCGGCATCACCCGTGACGGCGACACGCTCTCGGCGCATCGCCTCGCCCGTGCCCGGGCCGACAGCATTCAGGCCGCGCTCACCGGTTTCGGCATGCCCCAGCCTTCGGTCGCGAGCGTCTGGGACTGGCAGTTCCTGTTGCACAAGTCGCAGGTGACGCTCTGGGTTTTCAGCCTCACCCAGGGTGACGATTGCGACGGCACGCCGCTGCCCCGGGGCGAGCCGGCGCTGGCCGCGGCGGATGGCGAGGCTACCGCGGCGACGACCGCTTCGACCGAGCCGGCGAGCGCACCGCCGGTGGGCAGCGTGGCCGAGGCGGCAGCCCCGACCGAGGCGGCGGTTGCTGCTCCGGCGGCCGCGGAGTCGCTGCCGCAGCCGCCGCGCGAATTGAGCGTCGCCGATTCTCGAGGCGTCGACCCCACGCCCGCATTGCCGGCGATGATAGAAGCGCCCGGCCCGGATGCCACCGACCCGTTGGCAACCGCCGCCGTCGCCCCTCCCGAGGCGGCGCCAGCCGAGCCGAGGCGCGAGCCGGCTGATGCCACGGCCGAGGTCGTGGCGGAGGAGCCGATCACGGTAGCCGCGATCGATCGCGATGGGGCGCGCGCCGCAGGTGCGGCCGGCGCGCCGGCGCTGGCCATCACCTTCGAGATGAACAGCAGCTACTTCCCGGGGGGTGTCGGCCGCGAGTTGCGCGCGTTTCTCGACAGCCTGCCGACCGGCGGCCCGATCGAGATCGAGCTTCTGGGCGCCGTGGGCACGAGTGCGGTACGCGGCGCCAGCGACGAGGAGGCACGGCGCTACAACGCCTGGATGGCCGAGCGGCGGATCGAGCGGGTGGCCGAGTGGCTGCAGCAGAATGCCGGCGGCCGCGAGCTCACTTTCGCCGAGAAGCTGGTCGAGAACGACGCGTCGCGCCAGGTACGGCTGCGCGCCAACGCCGTGAGCCAGTAGGCCCAGAGCCTATTCTTCAGCCCTCGAGCAGTCGCCGGGCGATCACGAGGCGCATGATCTCGTTGGTGCCCTCGAGAATGCGGTGGACGCGGGTATCGCGGAAATAGCGCTCGATCGCGTAGTCCTCGAGATAGCCGTAGCCGCCCAATAGCTGCAGCGCCCGGTCGACCACCGAAAAGCCGACGTCTGTGGCGAAGCGCTTGGCCATGGCGGCCGCCATCGTGGCATCCGGTGCCGCGGCGTCGAGCTTCAGGGCGGCGCGGTGGACCATGAGCCGGGCGGCGTCGAGCTCGGTCGCCATGTCGGCGAGGGTGAACTGGACGGACTGGAAGGACGCCAACGTCTGGCCGAACTGCCGGCGCTCCCGGACGTGGCCGAGGCTGCGCTCGAGGCAGGCTCGGGCCGCCCCGAGCGAGCAGGCGGCGATATTGATCCGGCCGCCGTCGAGCCCGGCCATCGCCAGCCTGAAGCCGTCACCCTCGGCACCCAGGCGGTTGGCGGCGGGCACGCGGCAGCCGTCGAGATGGACCATGGCTGTCGGCTGCGAGTGCCAGCCGAGTTTCTTCTCGTTTTGGCCGAAGCTGATGCCGGCACGGTCACGCTCGACCAGGAAGGCGGAGATGCCCTTGGCATCCTCGCCCCCGGTACGGGCCATGACGAGGTAGAGGTCGCTCCGGCCGCCGCCCGAGGTGAAGGCCTTGCTGCCGTCGAGGACATAAAAGTCGCCGTCGCGGCGGGCCCGGGACTTCAGGCTCGCGGCATCGGAGCCGGCGTCGGGCTCGGTCAGGCAGTAGCTCGAAAAATGCGTCATGCTGACCAGGTCGGGAAGGAAGCGGCTCTGCTGGTCCGCCGTGCCGAACCGGTCGATCATCCAGGCGACCATGTTGTGGATCGAGAGATAGGCTGCGGTCGAGGTACAGCCGAAGGCCAGCTCCTCGAAGAGGATGGCGGCCTCGATCCGGCCGAGCCCCGAGCCGCCGTTCGCCTCGCTCACATAGGTGGCGGCCATGCCGAGCTCGGCCGCTTGGCGGAGAGTGGCTTCGGGGAAGATTTCGTCTTTGTCCCATTGGGCAGCGTGCGGGGCCAGCTCGCGCGCCGCGAAGTCGCGGGCCATGTCCTGCAGCGCGCGTTGCTCGTCGGTGAGGTCGAAATCCATGCGCCTCGACCAGCTATTCCAGCCGGGCCGGAAAGCCCGGCGCGCGCAGATCGGTCTCGAGCCAGTCCTCCAGGAGCTTGACGATCTGTGTGGAGGGGGCGCTGCCGCCATAGGATGCCTTGCCGCGCTCGAAGATCGCGCGCGTCAGCGTCGCCACATCGAGCGGGACGCCGCCCTCCTCGGCGAGGCTGGCGATGAAGCCCAGGTCCTTGAGCGCCAGGTCCATGGAAAAGCCGATGTCGTAGCTGCCGTTGAGGATGAGCTGGCCTTCCGTCTCGTGGACGAAGCTGTTGCCGGAGCTGGCGGCGATGGCGTCATAGGCCTTGCCGAGATCGACACCCGAGCGCTTGGCCAGCATCAGCGCCTCGCCGCCGGCCACGAGGTGGATGAAGGCCAGCATGTTGGTGATCACCTTGATGACCGCGGCCGAGCCCAGCGGGCCCATGTGGATGACCTTGTTGCCGATCGCCTCGAAGACCGGCGCGAAGCGGGCGGCGAGGTCCGGATCGCCGCCGGTGAGCACGGTGATCTGGCCTCGGGCCGCCAGATGCACGCCGCCGGTGACGGGTGCCTCCAGGGTCTGGATGCCCTGCGCCGCCGCCAAGAGGGCGAGGCTGCGGATGTCGTCGCGGCCGAGGGTCGAAAGCTCGATCCAGGTGGCGCCCGTCGGCAGGGTCTGGAGCAGCTCCTCGAGAACGGCCCGCGAGGCGGTCGGCGACGGCAGGCAGGTGAGCACGGCATCGCGATCACGGGCGAGTGCCTGCGGGCTTTCGGCCCAGCGGCTGCCCAGCGCCGCATGCCTGTCGGCGCGGCTCTGCTCCCGGTCGTGAACGACCAGGTCGAAGCCGGCCCTGGCGAGGCTGGCGGCGAGATGACCGCCCAGTTCGCCGAGCCCGACGAAGCCGAGCCGGGGCGAAAAGGTACCTGGAACCTTTTCTGCTGCGGGGTCAGACATGGATGCGGAACCGCTCTTT
>SLRI01000574.1 GCA_007131045.1 Rhodospirillales bacterium | reverse complement strand
CAATGGCGGCAAGACCCTGCTCTTCGCCGATACCGGCACCGGCATCATCAAGGCGTACGCAGTCGAAGGAAACGGCCGGCTCGGCGTCTCCTGCGTCTTCAACAACGGCACGCGGGACGGCGGCGAGCGGCTGCCCGGCTATTGCGACGGCTCGGCGATCGACGCCGAAGGATTTTTGTGGAACGCCCGCTTCGCCGGCTCGTGCCTGATCCGCTTCAGGCCCGACGGCACGGTCGAGCGCCAGATCGACCTGCCGGTCAGCCAGCCGACCTCCTGCTGCTTCGGCGGACCGGAGCTCACCACGCTCTACGTCACCTCGGCCCGGCACGGCCTCGATGCTGCGGCGCTCGAAGCCAACCCGCACGAAGGCGCGGTGCTGGCGATCGAGACCGGGATCGAGGGGACACCGTCGGTCCGCTTCGCCGGCTGACGGCGAGGCCGGCCGGGATCATCGGCTCGTCGACATCGCCCAGATCGAGCCAGGACGAAGCCGACGAACGCAAGTCACTGAAATATATAGGGGATTTTTTAACAAACTGTGCAAAAAAAGGCTTGATATCAGTTGATGACATGACCGGGTTTATTTGCGATTAACCGCTTCCCAACAAGTACGATGAACGGGGAGCAAACAATGTCGAAAATCGCCAAGAGCCTGCTCGGCGCCGTGGCGGCGCTGGCCGTGGTCGGGTCGGCCGAGGCCCAGGCCGTCACGCTGGTCGGTGCCAGCCAGTTCGACGAGAGCCACGCCTTCACCAAGACCATGCGCGAGTTCGAGCGGCTGGTCACCGAGTGCTACTCGGGCGACGTCACCTTCGACCTCCACCTCAATTCCGAGCTGGGGCTCGAGAAGGACTATTTCGAGAACATGAGCCAGGGCATCGCCGTCGATTACGCGGTGGTCTCGCCGGCGCACATGTCGACCTTCTCGCAGATGGCGCCGTTGATGGACATGCCGTTCCTGTTCCGTGACCTCGACCACTGGAACGCGGCGATCGACGCTGGTGCTCTCGATCCCATCGCCGACGACATACTGGAGCAGGCCAACGTCCGCATGATCGGCTATGCCGGCGGCGGCACGCGCAACGTCTTCGCCAACAAGCCCGTGCGCAACATGGACGAGCTTTCCAACCTCTCGGTCCGCATGCAGGGGGCGCCCATCTGGACCCGCGTCTTCGACGCGCTGGGTGCCGCACCCACCGTGATCGCCTATAACGAGGTCTACAACGCCATTCAGACCGGGGTGATCGAGGCGGCCGAGAACGAGGCCGCCGGCATCGAGCAGATGAAGTTCTACGAGGTCGCTCCCGATCTGGCCCTCACCCTGCACGCCATCACCGTCCGCCCGCTCTCCTTCGCCAATGCCACCTACGAGCGGCTCGACGAGGAGCTGCAGGGTTGCATCGACGAGGCCGGCATCGCCGCCGGCAAGCTCGGTCGTGATGTCGAGAGCGGCGAGGATGCCCAAAAGCTGCAGGCCATGGTCGACAATGGCTGGATCACCACGCACGAGTTCGAAGGCCGCGAGCGCTTGCGCGAGCTCGCCGAGCCCGTGATGCAGGCCTATGCCGAGGAGCTCGGTGCCCTCGAGGTCTACGAGAACATCGCTGCCATCGAGTAGGGCTGCCGCGGATCGAGGGGCCGCCGTCGCGGGCGGCCCCTTTTTCTTCGCCATGTTAACCTCTGCTCTGCAGCCACGGGCTGGGCCATGCGCAAGCTGATCGACGTCTACTACCGCCTGTTGCAGGTGGTGCTGACCCTGCTCATCGCCGTGCTGATCGTGCCCGTCGCGATGCAGATCGCCTCGCGCTATTTCGACTTCGTCCCGCGCTATATCTGGACCGAGGAGATCGCGCGCTTCGCCTTTATCTGGATCATCATGGTGGGAGCGGCGATCGCCGTCCGCGACGGCACCCATTTCGACGTCGACCTGTTGCCCGAGGCGAAGAGCCGGGCCGGGCGTCTCCTGGCCAAGCTGATCGTCAACCTGTCGATCGGCTTCGCCGGCATCGTCTTTTTGGTCTGGGGCTACGACTTCGCCCTGTTGGGAGCCCGGCAGCGCAGCGAGATCGCCAGCCTGCCGATGCTCTCGATCTACATCGCCTGGCCCTGGGTCGGCGCCACCTGGCTGCTCTTCGTCGCCGAGCGGATCGCTATCGATGTCGGCTGGATCGAGGGGCCACCACCACGAACGCCGCCGGACGACTCCGCGGCCGATCCCGATGACCCGGCGAGCCGGGCGAAGCAGGCAACCCCCAAGACGGTATCCCACCAATGAGCCCGGGCGAGGTCGCCGGCATCATGTTCGGCATTTTCGCGGTCCTCGTCATCCTCAGGGTGCCGGTCGCCTTCGCGCTCGGCCTCGCCGTCGTGCCGATCTTCTATCTCGACGAGCGGCTGACGCCGATCCTGCTGATGCGGGAGATGTTCAAGAGCTACAACGCCTTCGTGCTCTTGGCCGTGCCCTTTTTCCTCTTGGCCGCCAACCTGATGAACGGCGCCGGGATCACCGACCGGCTGATCAATTTCGCCCGCTCGCTCGTCGGCCACCTGCCGGGCGGGCTCGGCCATATCAACGTCACCGTCTCGATGCTGTTCGCCGGCATCTCGGGCAGCTCGACGGCGGACGCCGCCGGCATCGGCTCGCTGTTGATCCCGCAGATGAAGAAGCAGGGCTATCACGCGAGCTTCGCGGTTGCGATCACCGCCTGCTCGGCGGTGATGGGCGTCA
Source organism: Rhodospirillales bacterium (assembly GCA_007131045.1). Classification (GTDB taxonomy): domain Bacteria; phylum Pseudomonadota; class Alphaproteobacteria; order Geminicoccales; family Geminicoccaceae; genus SLRI01. The sequence continues at coordinate 1,010 of SLRI01000574.1, read as the reverse complement.
TCATCCCGCCCTCCATCTTGATGGTGGTCTGGGGCGGGCTGATGTCGGTCTCGATCGGCGGGCTCTTTCTCGCGGGCGTGGTGCCGGGCATCCTGATCGCCGCGGCGCAGATGATCACCGTCTACGTCTACGCCAAGAAATTCGGCTATCCGATCTATGCCAGGAGCACGCTGCTCGAGCTGGGTGCCGCCTTCCTCAGCTCGTCCCTGGCGCTGATGACCCCGGTGATCATCGTCGGCGGCATCGTCTCGGGCTTCTTCACCCCGACCGAGGCCTCCGTCGTTGCCGTGCTCTACTCGCTCGGCCTCGGCATGTTCATCTACCAGACGGTGACACCGACCAGGCTGCCGAAAATCCTCTACGAGAGCGCCCGCTTCGCGGCCCTCTCGCTCTTCTGCATCGGCACCGCCTCGGCCTTCGGCTGGACGCTCGCCTACTTCCGCATCCCGGCGGCCCTGGTCGGCTACATCGACGGCATGGGTCTGGGCGTCGTCGGCACCGGCATCCTGGTGGCCGCGGCGTTCTTGATCATCGGCATGTTCATCGACGCCATCCCGGCGATCATCATCCTCGGCACCGTGCTCTGGCCCGTGGTGCAGCATGTCGGCATGCACCCGATCCACTTCGCGATCATCGGCATCATGAGCCTCGCCTTCGGCCTCGTGACCCCGCCCTACGGTCTCTGTCTCCTGATCACGGCGGCGATCGGCGAGGTGAAGCTCGTCCACGCGCTCAAGGATGTCTGCATCATCCTCTTGCCAATGCTCGGCATCCTGCTGCTCATCATCCTGTTGCCGGACCTCGTCCTGGCGCTGCCGCGCTGGATCATGCCGCGCTTCGTCTTCTAGCACCCCCGCCCCGACATCGCGCTATATCGAGCGACCGAAGCGATGGCCGAGGAGACAGACACGTGCTCGCATGGCGGCTCGCATGGCGGGATCTGAGAGGCTTGTCGGGAGGGTTCCGCCTCCTGGCACTGGCGCTCGTGCTCGCCGTTGCGGCCATCGCTT
>SLRI01000394.1 GCA_007131045.1 Rhodospirillales bacterium | reverse complement strand
GTCCGCGCCGCACCTGCCCTGATCGCGGTCAGCAAGAGAGCGAGGGCGAGGACGGCGAGACAGGCGGCGATGATCAGCGGCAGGAGGGCGGGCGAGACGTACCAGACGTTGCGCACCCCGGCATAGGTGCCGCGCAAGGGAAACTGCAGCGCCCCGCCGGCCATCGCCGCCGCGAGGACCAGGAGGACGAGGCTGGTCCAGAAATCGGCGGTGCGGTCAGGGCGGGGCGCCTGCTGCACGACGGCGCGGCCCTAGGAGCCGGGCCGTTCGATGCCGAGCGTATCGGGGCTGATGGTGACGATGTCGAGGTCGTAGAGCTGCCAGGAATAGATCTGCTCGCGCCGGCGCAGTTCGTCCTGGGCAGCCTTCCCCGAGAGGCCGGAGAGGGTGTAGGCGTTGAGCTCGGCCCACTGCTGGACCGGCTCGCTCTCGAGCGCCGCCACGAACGCGGCATCGAGCACCTCGATCACCTCGTCCGGTACGTCGGCGCGGACGGCGATGCCCAGCATCTGCGCGAGCAGGGCACCCTCCTCGAGGCCGTCGACCACCTCGTAGGCCGAGGGCACGAGGCCGAAACCGGCGATTTCCTGGGCGTCGTCGGTCATCAGGGCCAACGGCCGCAACCGTTCGGCCTCGAGCAATTGTTGCTGCTCGGCGAGCGAGGTGACGACCACGCTCACCTCGCCGGCGATCGTCGCGTTCTGGGCCGGTGCCGAGCCCGGATAGGGGATGAAGTTGAACGAGATACCGGCGGCCTCTTCGAGGGTGAGAAGATTGAGATGGTGGATCGAGCCCGCCGCCGACGCGGTCGCCCTGAGCTGTCCGGGCTCGGCCTCGGCCGCCTCGATCAGCTCTTCCAGGCTCTGCCAGGGCGCATCGGCAGCGACCGAGAGGATGCTGGGCGCCCCGCCGATCACCCAGGGATGCCAGACGTCGAAGCGCTCCTCCCAGCCGCCCTGGACGGCGGCCGTCACGTTGGCATCGGCGAACCCCATGAGCGTGTAGCCGTCGGCCGGCTGGCCGTAGGCGTAGCTCAAGCCGACCGAGCCCGCGACACCGCCCGTGCGGTTGGTGACGTTGATCCGCACCGGCAGGTGCTTTTCCATCTCGGCGCCGACGATCCGGGTCGCCACATCGGTGCCGCCGCCCGCGGCCCAGACGACGACGGCGGTGATGTCACGGGTCGGGTAGTCGGCAGCAGCTGTAGAGGCGCCCGCGAGCGAGAAGGCCATGGCCAGGCCGATGGTCTTTTGCAGCATGATCGTCCCTCCTCTCGATGCGGCGACCGGGCGGCCGCCGCATGTCGTGAATCTTCCTCAGGGCTTCGGAATGCCGAGGTCGGCCGGGTCGACGGAGGCGGCACCCAGCTCGTGCAGGGTCCAGGCGAAGAGTGATTCGAGCCGGTCGAACTCGGCCTTGGCATCGTCGCCCGAGAGCCCCGAGGCGTCGTAGTAGTTGTCGGCGAGCCAGCCCTGCACCGCCTCGCTCTGCATCGCCGCATCGAACGCCTCGGTCAGCGTCGCCTTGACCTCGTCCGGGGCCTCGTCGAGCACGGCGAAGCCGATCGCCTGCATGATCGGCAGATGCTCGGAAAGCTCTGGATAGGGGGTGAAGGCGGAGGGGATGGTGCCCACACCCTCGAGCTCCATGTCGTCCTCGACCAGCATGGCGAGCGGCCGCAGTCGGCCGGCGCGCAGCAGCTGCTGCTGTTCCGCGACCGAGGTGATGACGACCTGCACCTCGCCGGCGACGGCGGCGTTCTGCGCCGGGGCCGAGCCGTCGTAGGGGATGAAATTGAACTCGGTCCCGGTCCCCTGCTCGAAGGCCAAAAGATTGAGATGATGGATCGAGCCCGCGGCGCTGGCGCCGGCCGGGATCTCGCCCGGTGCCGCCCGGGCGGCTTCGATCAGCTCCTCGAGGGTCTGCCAGGGTGCGTTGGCCGAGACCGAGACCAGATCGGGCGAGCCGCCGATGATGAACGGGTACCAGACATCGATGCGCTGGTCCCAGCCGCCCTGCACCCCGGCGGTGACCACCGATTCCGAGATGCCGGCCAGCGTATAGCCGTCGGCCGGCTGCTCATGGACGAAGCTCATGCCGACCGAGCCGCCGACGCCGCCGGTGCGATTGGTGACGTTGATGCGGACCGGCAGGTGCTCTTGCATCTCGGCCATGAGCAGACGGTTGGCGGTATCGGTGCCGCCGCCCGCGGCCCAGACGACGACGTTGGTGATGTCGCGGGTCGGGTAGTCCTGGGCGGCGGCCGGACTTGCGGCGATGGCCGCCGCGAGGCCCAGGGCCAGTGTGGTGGTAACGCGCATGGATCAGCCCCCTCGGTGTTGCGGTGTCGCTCGTCCGACCGCATTCCCTCGGCCACGATACGGGCCACGACACGCTTGATTATCGGATGCGGTTCGGTATGCCTTTACGTATACTTAGATACGAAGCGGGGTCAACGTGCCAAACACGGTGGTAATGAGAAACCGATGCTGAAGCTCGCCGACATCCGCCATCTGGGTCGTGGCCTGAAGCGCCCGGAATGCGTCCTGGCGCACCAGAGCGGGCTCTTCTTCGCCGCCGACTGGTCGGGCCGGGGCGGGGTTTCGATCGTCACGCCCGGGGGCCGCGTTGTCCGCCACCTGGCCAAAGACCCGCCACGCCACCTGCATCCCAACGGCATCGCGCTCGAGCCCGGCGGCAGCTTTCTGCTCGCCGAACTCGGCGCCGAGACCGGCGGCATCTGGCGGCTGCTGCCCGATGGCGGCGTCGAGCCGGTGCTGCTCGAGCTGGATGGAAGGCCTTTGCCGCCCGCCAACTATGTCCACCTCGATGCTTCGGGCCGGCTCTGGATTACGGTCAGCACTCGCCACCAGCCCCGGCATCGGGCGGCGAGGCCCGATGTCGCCGACGGCTTCGTCGTGCTGGTCGAGGCGGGCCCACATGCCGTCAAAGCGCGGATCGTCGCCGACGGCCTCGGCTACACCAACGAATGCCTGGTCTCGCCCGACGGCGCATGGCTCTGGGTCAACGAGACCTTCGGCCGGCGGCTGAGCCGCTTCGCCCTGACCCGCGACGGCCTCGGCCCGCGGCAGACGGTGGCGACGTTCGGCCACGGCACCTACCCGGACGGGCTCGCCTTCGACGCCGATGGTGCGGTCTGGATCACCAGCATCGTCAGCAACCGGTTGATCCGCGTCGACCCGGACGGCCGCCAGACCGTCATGCTGGAAGACGCAGCCCCCGACCACGTCGCAGCGGTCGAGGCGGCCTGGCGCGAGGGCAGGCTGGACCGGACGCTTCTCGACCGCGAGCCGACCGGCCCCTTGAAGAACATCTCGAGCCTGGCCTTTTGCGGTCCCGAGCGGCGCACCATCTGCCTCGGCTGCCTGCTCGGCGACAGCCTGGCACTCGTCGAAGGTCCGGTCGCCGGCGCCGCACCCGTCCACTGGACGTTCGACCTCGGGCCGCTGGCAAAGGAGGTGGAAGGATGAAGAGGCTTCGGGTCGCCGCCATCGGCGCCGGCTATTTCAGCGCCTTTCATCACGACGCCTGGCAGCGCCTCGACGCGGTCGAGCTGGTCGCCGTTTGCGATACCGATCCCGCCAAGGCCGCCGCCCGGGCCGAACGCTTCGGAGTGCCCCTGACCTTCACCGACGCCGTTCGCATGCTGGACGAGGTCCGGCCGGATCTGGTCGATATCGCCACCCCGCCCTCGACGCATCTCGGCCTGATCGAGGCCG
>SLRI01000529.1 GCA_007131045.1 Rhodospirillales bacterium | reverse complement strand
GGGCACCCTTGGCGGCACCGGATTTGTAGTCGAAGCGGCCGTTGTGCTTCGGGCATTCGATGATGTTGTCCATGACCAGCCCGTCGGCCAGATGCGCCTTCTCGTGCGTGCACCAGCCGTCGGTGGCGAAGAACGTGTCGTCGGGCGAGCGGTAGATGGCGAAGCTGCGCCCGTCATGGTCGAAGCGGATGACGTCCTCTTCGTCGATATCGTCCGTGGCACAGGCGTCGACCCAGTTGGGCATGGCGGCTCCCGTTTGTCGTTGTGCCGAAACATCTAACGCTCGCCGCTTGCATCCTCAAGTTTCTGACGTATTTTCTTTCATTATCGCTCATAATGCGCCGTTGAAAAATGAAAGAATCGTTCAAAAGACGTCCGACCATCGCCGATCTCGCGCGTGCCGCCGGGGTCGGTGTCTCCACCGTCGACCGGGTGCTGAACGGCCGCCATGCGGTCCGCCGCCCGACCGCGGAGCGCGTGCTCAGGGCCGCCGAAGCCATCGGCTTTCACGGAACGGGGGCGATCCGGCAGCGCCTTTCGACCGACGAACCGGAGCGCACGCTCGGCTTCATCCTCCAGGAGAGTGCCACCCCCTTCTACCGCCATCTCGGCGAGAGCCTGGCCCTGGCCACCAGGCGCAGCGCCTCGATCCGCGGCCGGCCGGTGGTCGACCACTTCGCCGAGATCACGCCGAGGGCGATCGCCGAGCGGCTCCTCGCGCTCGGCCGCAAGGTCGATGCGGTCGCCATCGTCGCCGCCGACCACCCGCATGTCGGCAGCGCCATCGACGAATTGCGCGACGAGGGCGTCCCGGTGCTGGCCATCATCTCGGATCTGACCGCCATGGCGCGCATCGGCTTCGTCGGCCTCGACAGTCGCAGGCTCGGCCGAACCGCCGCCTGGGCCATGGTGAGGCTGACCGATGCGCCGGGCGAGATCGGCATCGTCGTCGGCAGCCACCGCTTCTTGTGCCAGGAGCTCACCGAGATGAGCTTCAGGTCCTATTTCCGCGAGCATGCGCCGGCGTTCCACTTGGCCGAGCCGCTGATCAGCCTCGAATCCGTCCGCCTCGCGCAGGAGGGCACGCTCGATCTCTTGCGCCGCACCCCCGAGCTGCGCGGCCTCTTCGTCGCTGGCGGCGGCATCGAAGGGGTGATCGCTGCGCTCGAGGAAGCCGGGATGCAGGACCGGATCACGACGATCGGCCTCGATCTCACCGAGATCACCAAAAAGGCGCTGATCGACGGCACACTCGACCTCGTCCTCTCGCACCCGCGCGAGCGGATCGCCGAGGCCGCGGTCGAGACGATGGCAGCAGCACTCGCCAACGGCCGAAGCGAGCCTCCGTCAGAAATTCTGGTCCCGTTCGAGATCTACACGCCTGAGAACGTCTGAGCCGCGCTCAAAGCGTGCGCCGGTCGACCTCGTCGGCGAGATCACGCAAGGGCCCGCTCACCTCGACCGGATAGGCATCGGCATCCTCGAGCCGGCGCAGGCCCTCGGGCAGCGTCGCGACCTGCCGAGCGGCATGGGCCCTGACATCCTCGAGGCCGGGCGAGGGTGCCAGCCGCTCGCCTGCCGCCATCACCGGCTCGACCAGCGCCGTCCCGTCCTGCCGGTCCTCCTCGACGGTCAAGAGATCGCGGAGCATCCGCCCGTTCTCGTCGAACCAGCGATAGACCTGCTTCCTGCCCGGCCAGGTGGCCTTGCCGGACGACCGCTTGCGCCGGGCGAGCCCGGCATATTCCTGCAGCTTGTAGGCGCAATCGAGGGCCGGCGCGTCGCTCGCCGTGGTCAGGCTGGTGCCGACGCCGAAGCCGTCGATCGGCGCCCCTTCGGCCGCCAACCGGGCGATCTTGACTTCATCGATGCCACCTGAGGCCAGCACCCGCACGTTCTCCAGCCCGGCCTCGTCGAGGACGTCGCGCACCGCCTTGGAAAGCTCGACCAGATCGCCACTGTCGAGCCGCACGCCGGTGACCTCGATCCCCTGGTCGGCCAGTTCCGGCGCGAGGCGCGCCACCCGCCGGGCGCCCTCGATGGTGTCGTAGGTGTCGATCAGCAGCACCAGCTTTTGCGGCCGGGCCCGGGCGAAGTGGCGAAACGCCATGACCTCGTCGTCGTGCGCCTGGATGAAGGAATGCGCCATGGTGCCGAAGGCCGGGATGTCGAACAGCCGCGAAGCACCCACCGTGGCGGTGCCGGTGAAGCCCGCGAGGTAGGCTGCGCGGGCGGCGAGCAGCCCCGCCTCCTCGCCGTGCGCCCGGCGCAGGCCGTAATCGACCAGGAGCCGGCCATCGGCGGCGAGCACCATCCGGGCGGCCTTGGCGGCGATCACGGTTTGAAAATGGAGGAGATTGATCAGCCGGGTCTCGACGAACTGCGCTTGGGGCAGGGGAGCGGTGACCCGGAGGATCGGCTCGTCGGGAAAGAACACGGTGCCCTCGGGCATGGCGTGGACGTCGCCGGTGAAGCGGAAGCCGGCCAGGTGATCGATGAAGTCGCGGCCGAACTCGCCGGTCGACGCCAGCCAGTCGAGCTCGGCCTCTTCGAAGGCGAGGTCGTCCAGATAATCCAAGGCCTGCTCGAGCCCGGCCGCGACATAAAAGGCCCGGTTCGGCGGCAGCTTGCGGGCGAAGAACTCGAAGCACGCCGTCTCGGCCATCCCGGCCTCGAGATAGGCCTGCATCATGGTGAACTGGTAGAGGTCGACCAATAGACCCGACGGTGTGGCGCGCGGCAGCATGGGCATCCTCCTCGGGGAAAAGCGCGGCTCCAGCCGCAAGGCTAAGAGCCCGGCCCTCCGGCAGCAACCCCGCGCCCGACCCGTTAATTCGGGGGACACATTACGCAATTAACGATTGACGTATCATGATGCGCATAAGGCTTCGCTCCGGGCACGAAGCCGGCCGACCCGCACCTCGGTCGGCCACGAATGGTTAATTGCGTTATGTGTCCCCCGAATTAACCATTGCATCGATCCGCGCCAGGAGGGCTGCATCCACGGCGATCCCTTCGACTGCCGCCCGCTCCCGCGCCGCCCGGCGGCGGCTGCCCGGGATGCGTGCGCCCTCCTGGGCGCGGATGGCCTCGACGAGCCTGGCCAGGCGATTCTCGAAGTTCCCGCCCGAGGTGGTCCCCGGATCGATCGCGACGAAGAACTGGCCGGTCCTGGGCGGGCCGCCCGTCGTGCCGCTGAACGGGGCGGCGTCGATGCCGAGCTCGGCCCCGGTCATCGCCGCGGCGAAGAGCTCGACCATGAGGCCGACGCCGACCCCCTTGTAGCCGCCCGACGGCGCCATCGAGCCCTTCAGCCCGGCCTCGGCATCGACCGTGGGGTTGCCCTCGGCGTCGAGCACCCAGCCCTCCGGTATCGGCTCGCCCGCCCGGGCCCGCTTCATCACCTCGGACTTCGCCACCACGCTGGCACTCTGGTCGATCACCAGGACGGCCTCGCCGCTGGCGTCCGGGGCAGCGAGCGAGAAGGGATTGGTGCCGACCACCGGCCGCTTGCCGCCGATCGGTGCGATCGACGCCGGCGCATTGGTGAAGCCCAGCGCCACCACGCCGGACCTGGCGATCCGCTCGGTGTGATGGCCCAGGACGCCGCAATTGTAGGAGTTCTTGATCGCCAGACAGGCGATCCCCTGGCTGCGGGCGGCGACGATCAGCGGCCCCTCGCCGAGCACGATCGCCGGGTGGGCGAAGCCGGTCGCCGCATCCACCGTCACCACGCCGGGC
>SLRI01000180.1 GCA_007131045.1 Rhodospirillales bacterium | reverse complement strand
CGGTCGATCGCGGCGAGATCGTAGAGCCGTTTCGGGATGGTCTTGAGGTTGGCGAGAAGGAAGAAGGCGACGAGCGGCGCCATGTTCCAGGCATTGCCCAGGGCCAGGACCTCGATCACCCAGCGCTGGTTGACGAAGTTGACCGGCTGGCTGCCGCCGAAGAAGTAGGCGAGCGCCGTGCCGAAGCCGGTCTGGCCCGTCGCCAGATAGGAGAACATGATGCCGGTGCCGTAGAGCGAGACGCACCAGGGCAGGATGACGATGGTGCGGACCAGCCCGGCAAAGCGCATCGGCCGGGCGAGCAGCAGGGCCAGGCCCAGCCCGATCGCCATGGCGAGGACGACGGATTGCAGCGTGAAGCGGATGGTGATCCAGGCCGACCACCAGAAGCGGTGGTCGGCGACCATCGTCGCGTAGTTCTCGAGCCCGACGAACTCGGTGCGGTAGCCGCCGAAGAAGATCACCCGGTGCAGGCTCATCCAGAAGGCGTAGACCAGCGGATAGGCCACCACGAGAACGAGAAAGACGAGAACCGGCAGCGCGAGCAGCAGGGCGAAGCGCAGGTTGGAGAGCTCGGCCGTCCGCCCCGCCGGTTTTACTGTCTCGGCCACGCCTGCTCCCCGCATGCAACGAGCGCGGGTCTCGGGTGCGCCGAGGTCGGCCGCACCCGAGGACTACCCGCTGGTCGGACCCCGCCTCAGAGCCCGTATTGACGGTTCAGCTGATCGATCCGGTCGTTGATCGCCGTGAGCATCGCGCCAATGTCGCCGTCGCGCAGCAGGAACTCCTGCAGCTCGTCCCTGAGCCAGCTGTTGAATTCCTCGGACCAGACGACGTTCCAGATGCCCTTGGGATAGGGGGTCGCGGCGTAGACGCCGAGAACGGCATCGATGTCCTGCTCGCGGGCCAGCGCACCCTTCATCCGCTCGGCCGTGGCATCGCTCTCCATCACCGACTTGTAGCCGGAGAAGAGCATCGATTCCTCCATCCAGCGCTGGCCGACGAAGATCTCGCCTTCGTGGTCCTCAAAGCCGTACCAGGAGGCGAAGTTCATGACGTCCTGGGTGTGCTCGTCGCTGCGATTGCGGCTGGTCATCAGATAGACCGCACTATCCAGGAGGCCCCAGCTCTGGCCCTGGTAGGGCAGCAGGCTGGCTTGGCCCGCGATCTGCGAGCGGTCCGGACGGTTGAAGGTCTCGAGATCGTAGAGCTGCTGCGGGCTGAAGACGTAGCGGCCGGACGCATAGGCGTCGATGTAGGCGCTCTCGTTGTAGGTGAGCACCTCCTCCGGCACCAGGCCGTCGTTCCAGATGCGCTTCCAGTCGGCGAGCGTCGCCCAGGCGGGGCTGCCTTCGGCGGTGTCCATCACCGGCTGGTGGGTGTCGGGATCGGCGATCTCGCCGCCGCGGTTCATCACCTCGAAGACGAAGCCCCAGGAAATGCCGTACCACTCGCTGAGCCAATGCGGCAGCAAGGGCTGCTCGACGCCGCGCTCGCGCATTTCGTAGACCTGCTCGTAGAGCTCGTCCCAGGTCGCCGGGAAGTCGTCGTCGGTGTAGCCCAACTCGTAATATTGCTCGAGATTGACATGCATCACGCCGCGCGTGCTGACGAAATAGGACAACCCGGTGAGCTCGCCCTTGTAGGTCCAGGCCTCCAGGATGTTGGGGTACATGTCGGCCTTGATCTCGTCGATGTTCGGCAGGTTCTCGGCCGTCATGACCCAGCCGCCGTCGAAGTAGCGCGCCGCTTGCGACGGGTTGGCGTAGAGAATGTCGAGCTCTGCGCCGGCGATCAGGTTGGTCTCCATGATCGCCGGATAGTCGCCGGTGACCGTGGCGTAGTCGACATTGCCGCCGAGCTCGTTGTTGTAGCGGTCGACATTGTCCTGGACGATGTCGGTCTTGTACTGCCAGCCGCGGAAATAGATCGTCTCGTCGCTGGTGGGCGCCAAGTCGTTCGCCACCGCACCGGCGGCAAGCGCCAGGGTGAGCAGGCTGGCCGTAGCCCCGAGGGTCACTCTCATTTTCTTTCCTCCCGCCGTTTGTCGCAGCCGGTGCACGCCCGGCCACATGCCACTCATCTTATCAGCTCATCACTCATCGTCCAGCGCAATGGCTGCTCTATCGTTCGACCTCTCACGCCTGCGGCGTCCGGTTGCTCGACATGATGTCGCGCGCCATCAACCACTGGCCGCCGACCTCCTGCCAAATCACGATGTACTTGCCGTGATCGAGTTCCGTGCCGTCGGCAGCCCAAACGGTGAACAGCCCTTCCTCCCAGGCGCTGCCGTCGAGCACTTCGAGCGTCACCGTCTCGAGCGCCAGCCGCGCTATGCCATGCTCGAAGCCCTGGCGGATGAAGCCTTCGATGGCGGTGCGCCCGACGAAGGACTCGGCGAAGGGCACCATCAGCTTGCCGTCGTGAGTGTAGCAGCTGGCGGCCGCCGCCGCATCGCGCCCGGCAAAGGCTTCGATCAGCCGCGCATTGGATTGGGCAATGGCTTCCTCGCTCGAGTTCCCGGACCTCATTTTGTTCGACGCCAAGCGAAGGCCCACGCCAAGCTCTGCTACGCCGACGACGCGGTGTTGAGGGCGTGGACGCGGGTTTGGATATCGGCCGGCAGGGGCGGTTCGGCGGCGGCGGCCAGGGCTGCTTCCACCTGGGCTTCGGTGTTCATGCTGAGGATCACCGAGGGGGTCAGGGGGTCGGCGAGGGCGAAGCGGACGGCGTAGGTGGTCAAGGAGTCGATCGCGAGCTCGGCCTCGAGGTGTCGGAGGCGGCGGTAGGCCTCGTCGAAGGCCGGGCCGCGCTTGGGGTCGTCGGGCACCAGGGCGCTGCGGTCGCGGCGCTTGTCGGTGAGCAGGCCCTGGAGCAGCGGGCGCATGGTGACGAAGCCCATGTTGCGCTCGCGCATCGCCGGGAGGTGCGGCACGAGCTCGGTCTCGATCAGGCTGAAATAGGCGATCACGCCGTCGAAGATGCCCGACGCGATGGCCGGGCCGGCGAAGCCTTCGGTGTAGGGAAAGCAGGCGAGTGCGCCGATCTTGCCCTCGACCTTGAGCCGGTCGGCGGCGGCGGCGAGCTTGTCGTTGACCTCGGGCATGGCGGCGAGGCGGTCGGGATCGCCCCGGGCGTCGTTGATCACGTCCCGGCCGATGCCGCGCTGGAGGTGCTGGACGATGGCGATGCGCTCGGCCCCGGTTTCACGCAGCGCGTCCTCGACCATCCGGCAAAAGCTCGCCTCGCTGAAGCCCGCCTCGTCGAATTCGGGCACCGGGGCCTTGATGATGTGCTGGACGTCGAGCCTCTTCGGGTGGTCGCGCAGGACTTCGCCCACGGCCCAGCGGGTGCCGTACTCGTAGCTCGAGTGGACGGCGTTGATGCCGGATGCCAGCGCGGCCTCGAGGGCGCGCTTGCCGTCGGTGGCGTCCGCGCCCGGAGTTTTCGGGGCGAAGCGCATCGAGCCGAAGGTCAGGGCCGAGAGCTCGATGTCGGTGGCACCGAAGGTGCGGTAGCGCATGAGGGTGGTCTCCGGGCAGGTTTGCCTCGTCGTCCTGGCGGCGGGGCGGGACCGGTGATCCCGCCCCGCCGCCTGAGTGAGGTCGGTCGCTCAGCTCGCCGGCTCGATCAGGTGCCAGTGGCTGATGCCGTTGGTGGTGACGCCGGGAAAGCGCCAGTCGGCCACGACCTCGGGGTTGATCGCGACCTCGGTGCGGACGGCGGCGATCGGCAGGTCGGAGTACTGCTCGAAGGCGTAGGTG
>SLRI01000193.1 GCA_007131045.1 Rhodospirillales bacterium | reverse complement strand
GGAGCTCGATCACGCGGTTCTGCAGGACGACCTCGGCGCCCTTCAGCCGGGCCGCCTTCACGTAGGCGTGGGTGACGCCGTAGGGGTCGACATGGCCCTCGATGGGGTCGAAGAGGGCGCCGGTGAAGTGCCTCGGGTCCAAGAGCGGCATCAGCTCGGCCGCTTCCTTGGCCGAGATCAGCTCGGTGGCCATGCCCAGATAGCGGCCCTTGGCGTGCATCGCCTTCAGGAGATCGAGGCGTTCCTTGGTGCCCGCGAGCATGACGCCGCCGGTGAGATGGACGCCGCAGCTCTGCCCGGAGAGCTCCTCGATCTCCTTGTAGAGCTCGATCGTGTAGGCCTGGAGCTTGGCGACGTTGGGGTCGGAATTGAGGGTGTGCATCCCGCCCGCGGCGTGCCAGGTCGAGCCCGAGGTGAGCTGGTCGCGCTCGACCAGCAGCACCTCCGTCCAGCCGGCCTTGGCGAGGTGATAGAGCACCGAGGCTCCGACCACACCGCCGCCGATCACCACCACCCGCGCCTTCTGCCGCATCTCGCTGCTCCCGTTTGGTCGCTGCTGAGCCTAGGCGCGGCGGATCGGCGTCGCCAGATGATGGAGGCGACGTTCGGCACGGCAAATGCGGCATCGGCCGGCGCCGCGCCGGCGAAACACCAACCAGTCGTGAGGATTCCATCGAGCGCCACAGCCCGGACGCCATCGAGGCCGAGTACGACCGCCTCGCCGCCGACTACGAGCGGCGCTGGCGCCGCTACCTGGACGCGTCGATCGCTGCGACGCTCTCTCGGCTGCGGCTCGGCGAGCCCGAGCGGGTCCTGCCTGAGCGGGTGCTGGATGTCGGCTGCGGCACCGGCCTGCTGATCGCCCGGCTGGCCGAGCCCTTGCCGGATGCGCGGCTGTTCGGCGTCGAGCCGAGTGCCGGCATGCTGCGCATGGCACGGGCGAAGCGGCTGCCGCGCGCCGCGCTGGTCCGGGCCGTGGCCGAGCAGCTGCCGCTGCGGGCCCTGAGCTTCGATCTGGTGCTGACGCTGAGCGCGCTGCACTACTGGCACGAGCCGGCGGCCGGGATGCGGGAGATCTACCGGGTGCTGCGACCGGGGGGCCGGGTGGTGGTCACCGACTGGTGCCTCGACTACCTGACGACCAGGGCGATCGTCGGGCAGTTGCGGCTGACCCGGCGACCGCTCGGCCGGGTCTTCGGCGCCGCCGCACTGCGGCAGCTGCTCGAGGGCGCGGGCTTTGCCGATGTCGTGGTCGAGCGCTACCGGATCGGTCTCGTCTGGGGCATGATGACGGCCGTCGCCCGAAAGCTGTGACCCGTCGGCCCCGATCATCGCTTGCCGCCGGTGGCCGGCCGGGGCCATGATCGGGCCCCGTGATCAGTCTGGAGTTGCATGACGATCCGAGTGGCCCTTCTCCACCGCACCAGCTACCGCTTTACCGAACCGGCGGTGCTCGGCCCGCATCTCGTCCGCCTCAGGCCGGCGCCGCATACCCGTACGCGCATTCTGGGCTACAGCCTGGAGGTACGCCCGACATCGCACCAGCTGCATTGGCAGCAGGACCCGTTCGGCAACTGGCAGGCGCGGGTGTTCTTCCTCGAGCCCACCGACCGGCTGGACGTCACGGTCGATCTTTTGGCCGAGATGGCGGTGGTCGATCCCTTCGCCTTTTATGTCGAGCCCGAGGCGAGCACCTGGCCCTTTTCCTATGAGCCCGGTCTCGAAGTGGATCTGCGGCCCTATCTCGAGACCGAGCCCGCCGGGCCCGCCTTCACCGCACTGCTCGAGTCGATCCCGCGCACGCCCGCCTATACCGTCACCTTTCTGGTCGAGCTCAATCGCCGGCTGGCCGAGCAGATCGCCTATTTGGTGCGGATGGAGCCCGGGGTGCAGACGCTCGAGGAGACGCTCGAGCGCGGCTCGGGCTCCTGCCGGGATACCGGCTGGCTGCTGGTCCAGCTCTGCCGCCGGCTCGGCATCGCCGCCCGCTTCGTCTCGGGCTACCTGATCCAGCTCGCGGGCGATCCGGAAGGCTCGGACGGACCGATCGAGGACATCCCCGACCTGCATGCCTGGGCCGAGGTGTTCCTGCCGGGTGCCGGGTGGATCGGCTTCGACCCGACCTCGGGGCTGTTGGCCGGCGAAGGCCATATCCCGCTCGCGGCCTCGCCCCGGCCGGATCACGCAGCCCCCATTTCCGGCACCGCGTCGCAGGACAGCGCCGGGTTCGAGCACGCGATGGAGCTGACCCGCATCCTGGAGCGGCCGCGGCCGCTGCGGCCGTTCGTGCCCGACCAGTGGGCTTGTGTGGCCGCACTCGGCCGAGAGATCGACGCGCGGACTGCCGCAGCCGGTCTGGAGCTGAAGCTCGGGCGCGGCGATGCGCCGGCCCTGGCTGCGGATTGGGAGACCTCTTTGGCGGCGCTCGAGACGCATTATGCCGAGGGCGATGGCGTCACCTTCCGGCTGGACGGCCTGCCGGCCACGACCCCGCCCTGGCCACTGGTGGTCGAGGCACCGTTCGCGGCGCGGCCCGATCTCTCGGCCTCCGTCGTCCGCTACTGGCAGCGCCATCCGGCCTTGTCGTACTTCTTCTCGGGTGGCCGGGTCGGGCCGGACGGGCCGGCACCGCGGCTCGACGAGCTGGGCGCCGAACGGCTGGGCGAGGTGGCACTGGCGCTGGAGACCGGGGCCGGGATCGGCGATCTCCTGACCGATGCCGCGGGCGATCCTGGCGGTGCCGAGCTCGTCTTGCCGGAAGCCACCGATCGCCTCGCCATCCGGGCCTTCGGGGCAGCGCCGCAGCCACGGATGGCGGCGCTCGAAGGCCTCCTGGTCAAGGCGCTGATGCTGCGCTTCGCCCAGGAGCCGTGCCGGCTGGCGCTCGATGATCACGGGTATGACCTGCACGACCGCTTCATGCTGCCCTATTGGCTGTGGCGCGATCTCGAGGAGGTACTGGCGGAGCTGGCGGCTTTCGGCCTCGCCTTCGAGCCCGCCTGGTTCGCCGCGCAAGCGGGCTTTCGCACCCCGATCCTGGGCTCGATCGAGATCGCCGGGGTGCGGCTCGAGCTGCGCGCCGCGCTCGAGCCCGTCCGGCTCATGGCGAGCGAGGCGGGCGGGATCAGGCTGGTCGACGATTCGCTCGACCGGCTGGAGGTGCGGGTGATCGGCGAGGTCGGCCGTGGCCGCGTCGTCACCTGCAACGGCTGGGCCTTGCCGCTGGCACCGGTGCCGGACGGCGGGCATGTCGCTGCCGTGCGGTTTCGCGCCCGATCGCTGCCGCGGCAACTGCACCCCACGATCGGGGTGACCACGCCGCTCACCTTCGATCTGGTCGACACCGCCCTCGGCCGCTCGCTCGGCGGCTGCCGCTATCACGTGGGCAAGCCGGATGGTGGCGTGTTCGACGCCGCACCGGTCAACGATCTGGCCGCCGAATCCCGGCGGCTTGCCCGGTTCGAGGCGATGGGCCATACCGCCGGGATGATACAACCCAGACGTTTATCTCCCCTGCCCCACCAGCCGTACACCCTGGATTTGCGCCGTGCGCGCGGTTGAACCGAGGCTCCAGCCTTGAGCCTCACCCTGGCTGCCCCTCTGGCACCGGGCGAGCGCCTCCTCGACGGCTACCGGCCGCCATCCGGCGTCTACGACGAGCTGCTCGGCCCGGACGGCCGGCCGCGCGAGGCCTGGCTGCCGTTGCTGGACAAGCTGGAGGCGGCGGGGCCGCAGGGGCGCGAGCTGATCGGCCGGACCACCGAGCAGAAGCTGCTCGAGAGCGGCATCGCCTTCAACGTCCACGCCGATCCGGACGACCGGCAGGCCGCCTGGCGGCTCGACCTCTTGCCGGTGATCCTCGATGCCGCCGCCTGGCGCGAGCTCGAGGCCGGGTTGATCCAGCGCGCCCGGCTGATCGAGGCGGTGTTGCAGGATCTCTACGGGCCGCAGCGGCTGCTGCGCTCGGGCGTGCTGCCGCCGTCCCTGGTCTTCGGCAATCCCGAGTTCCTGCACGCCTGTGTCGGCTGGCCGAGCCCGCCCAAGCGGTTCCTCTACGTCTACGCCTGCGACATCGCCCGCGATCCCGGGGGCGGCTGGCGGGTGCTCGCCGATCAGATCGACGCGCCGGCCGGCAACGGCTGGCTGTTGGCCAGCCGGGTCGCCCTCAGCCAGGGTCTGGGCGAGCTCTACCTGGAGAGCGGGGTCAGGCGGGTCGCGAGCTTCTATGCCCGGCTGCAGTCCGCACTTCAGGCGGCCGCACCCGGCGAGGACGGGCGGATCGTCGTGCTCTCGCCCGGCGCCGACGATCCGAGCTTCTTCAGCCACGCCTATCTCGCCCGCTATCTGGGCTATGCCCTGGTCGAGGCCGCCGATCTCACCGAGCGCGACGGCCAGCTCTATCTCAAGACGCTCGAGGGGCTGCAGCGGGTCGGTCTGGTGCTGCGCAAGATCGGCGGGCGGCTCGCCGACCCCTTGAATTTGCCCAACCGCACGGGTGGCGGCACCCCGGGGCTGGTGCAGGCGGCCCGCCTCGGCCGGGCGGTGCTCGCCAACGGGCTGGGCTCGGGGGTCCTGCAGAACCGGGCGCTCGCCGGCTTCGCCAACGACCTCGCCGAGACGCTCTTGGGCGAGCCCGCGATGCTGCGCGAGGCGCCGGCGATCTGGCTCGGTGACCCGGCGGCCCGAGAGCAGGTGCTCGACGAGGCCGGCTGGGTGGTCAGCCGGCTCACCGCGCGACACGACCCGGGGCTCACCGGCGATCGCGTCGATCCGCTCGCGGCGCTTGCCGACGACGATGCCCGCAGGCGGCTGCTCGCCCGCGAGGGGCATCTATGGATCGCCGAGCAGCCGAGCCCGCTGCCCACCACCCCGGCCTTCGACGGCCAGCGGCTCGCACCGGTGCACTGGGCGATGCGCGCTTTCGTGGCGATCGACGACGAAGGCTGTCACGTCCTGCCCGGCGGTCTGGTCCGCCAGTCGCCGGTCTCGGGCGTGGTCGGCCTGCCCAACGGCCACGGCTCGAAGGATCTCTGGGTGCTGCGCGAGCCGGGCGACAGCCTCGCACCCTCGATCCTCGGCCGCCGCCTGGCCCAGGTCCATCTCCGGCGGACCGGGCGCGACCTGCTCTCGCGCACTGCCGAGCAGCTGTTCTGGCTCGGCCGCTACACCGAGCGAGCGGAGACCGTGCTCCGGGTGCTCCGCGCGGTCTCCAGCCGGCTGATCGAGGACGGCGGCGCGGATCGCCAGCCGGAGCTGCTCGAGGCCCTGCTCGCCATCTATCTCAGCGCCGGGGCCGAGGACGGCGACGACCACCGCCGGCGCATCGGTCGCGCTCTCGAGCGGCTGATCTACGATCCGGAGCCGGCCTACGGCATGCGCCGCAATCTCGACGGCGCCCGGCGCAACGCCACCCTGGCGCGCGGGGTGTTGAGCCAGGACGGCTGGCGCATCCTCAACGCGCTGTTCAACGACCGCCGCTGGCGGCAGAGCCGCCGCTCGGTCCTCGCCCTGCCGCCGATCGACATCGTCAACGATGCGATCCACCAGCTGGCCTCGTTCGCCGGCACCGCCGCCGAGAACATGACCCGCAACTATTCCTGGCGGTTCCTCGATATCGGTCGCCGGCTCGAGCGCGCGCTCGAGATGGTGGCGCTGGTGGCCGCCCTGACCCGGCCGCGGCAGGGGGTCGACGAGACCCTGGCGCTCACCGCACTTCTGGAGATCGGCGACAGCTTCATGACCTACCGCTCGCGCTACGCGGTGGCGCCGCTGCCGGTGCCGGTGCTCGACCTCTTGATCCTCGACGAGACCAACCCGCGCTCGCTCGCCTTCCAGCTGGCGACGCTCGAAGGCCATCTGGCGGCCCTGCCGCATGACGGGCCCTACCGCTCGCCGGCGCAGCGCAAGGTTCTCGGCCTGTTGACCGAGGTGCGGCTGATCGATCCGGACCGGCTGGCCGCAGCCGAGGAAGGTGCAGCGCTCGATGCGTTCTTCGCCCGGGCCGGGGCCGAGCTCGCCCCGGTCTCCGATCTCCTCGGCCGCGCCTATTTCGTCCTGGCCGAGACCCCCACCAGCACCCTCGCGATGCGCCGCGGCGAGCCCGCCGAGGCAGGTGAACATTGATCTTGGACGTCCGCCACAAGACCACCTACCGCTACACCCTGCCGGTGTCGATCTCGCACCACCTGCTGCATCTCGAGCCGCGCGACACCGGCCACCAGCGGGTCGAGTGGTTCGCCATGCGGGTCGACCCCGAGCCCGGCTTCGACGACCGCTCGACCGACGCCTTCGGCAACCCGACCCGGACGATCACCCTCGATCAGAACCACGAGCGGCTGGTGATCCAGGCGGAGAGCCGGGTGCATCTGGTCCGCCGCGAGCTGCCCGACCCACAGGCCACCCCGCCCTGGGAAGACGTGGCAGCGTTGCGTCTCGCCGCCATGGACGATCCTGCCCTCGATGCCAGCCGCTTCGCCTTCGCCTCGCCCTTCGTCGAGCCGGACGACGCGCTCGAGCACTACGCGCGGCAGAGCTTCACCCCGGGCCGGCCGATCCTCCAGGCGGCGATCGACCTCAACCGGCGGATCTTCTCGGACTTCGTCTTCGATCCCGCGGCGACCACCATCGCCACGCCGGTGGCCGAGGTGTTCGCCAACCGGCGCGGCGTCTGCCAGGACTTCAGCCATCTGATGCTGGCCTGCCTGCGCGCCATCGGCATCCCGGCGCGCTACCAGTCCGGCTATCTCCTGACCCGCCCGCCCGAGGGCCAGGAGCGGTTGATCGGGGCCGATGCCAGCCATGCCTGGCTCTCCGTCTACGTGCCGCGCACCGGCTGGGTCGAGCTCGATCCGACCAACGACTGCCTGCCGATGACGGAGCACGTCACGCTCGCCTGGGGCCGCGACTACGGTGACGTGAGCCCGATCGCCGGCATCGTCTACGGCGGCGGGCTGCACGACCCGGAGGTGGCCGTGGACGTTATTCCTGTGGCCGGGAACAGGGCCTGAGACGGGATCGAGGCGCGGCGCTCGACAGTTTGCGCTCAATCGTCGTTGAGCTGCGCCTTCAGCCGACGCCAGCGCCAGCGCAGGAAGCCGTAGGGGATGATCGCCAAAGCGGCGACGATGGCGAAGGCGACGACGTAGCTGGACGCCGGCACCCACTCGCCGGCGGCCAACGCCGGCCCCAGATTGAACGCCACCAGCACCACACCGACGCCCGCCCCCGACACTGCGGCGAGCCGGCTCAGCGCACGGTAACGGCGATAGAGACGGTAGGCAGTGCGCGGCCGCTTGCCGCCGCGCCCGCTCGGTGGCGGCGAGGTGCTCGACCCGCGAGCGGCGGGTGACGACGAGACTCGCTCGGTCATGGCGACACTCCGAATAGAATCGTAACAAACATTATACCTCATAGCCGGTGCGTTGCGGCAAAGGCTGTGCGTATTCTAGTAAGTATTAAAGCCTAGAAAGGCTCTCAAGTGCGGACCAGCGGCAAGTGGCGGCGCTCGGTGGCGAGCTTGCGAGCGTCCTCGGCCGGAATCGGCCGGCTGAAGAGGTAGCCCTGCAGCTCGTCGCAGCCGCAGCCGCGGAGGATGTCGTACTGGTCGTGGCTCTCGACCCCTTCGGCGATCACCTTGAGGCCCAGGGCCGAGCCGAAGGCGATGATCGCCCGGGCGATGGACGCGCTGGTCTCGTTGTGGGCGATGTCCCGGACGAAGGAGCGGTCGAGCTTGAGCGAGCGGATCGGAAAGCGCTTGAGGTAGGAGAGCGAGGAGTAGCCGGTGCCGAAATCGTCGACCGCGAGGTTGATGCCGAGCTCGTGCAGGTCGCCCAGCCGCTTGGCGGCATCGACCACGTCCTCCATGATCACACTCTCGGTGAGCTCGAGCTCGAGCAGATGCGGCGGGAAGCCGGTGCTCTCCAGGGTCTGCCGCACGGAGGGCACGAGGTCGGCGTCGTTGTACTGCCGGCCGGAGATGTTGAGCGCCAGGCGCAGCGGCGCCACCCCGGCATCGAGCCAGCCCGCCAGCTCCCGGCAGGCGGTGCGCATCACCCATTCGCCGATCGCGACGATGGCGCCGCTCTCCTCGGCCAGGGGAATGAACTCGGCGGGCGGGACCATGCCGAGCTCGGGGTGGCGCCAGCGGATCAAGGCCTCCATGCCGACGATGCGCGACGAGGCGAAGCTGATCTGCGGCTGGTAGAGAAGCAGGAACTCGTCGCGCTCGATGGCATCGAGCAGCTGCTGCTCGAGCAACAGCCGGTCCGAGGAGGCCGCGTTCATGGCCGGGCTGTAGAACCGATAGGCCGGCTCCTGGCTCGGCGGCAGCCGCTCGAGCGCGGTCTCGGCCCGGGCCAGGAGGGCCTCGGCCGTATCACCGTCCTCCGGAAAGACGGCGATGCCGATCCGGCCGCGGCTGCCGATCTCGCGATCCGCCACCAGAACCGGCTCCCGGAACTGGTCGAGCACGAACTGGGCGATGCGCGCCGCCTCGTCGGCCGCGGCGAGATTGCCGGCGAGCACCGCGAACCGCGCCTCGCCGAGATAAGCACCCGAATCGAGCTGGCCGATGGCGCCGGCGAGGCGCTCGGCGAGGGCTGCGCGCAACCTCTCGGCGGTGGTTCGGCCGTAGGCCCGCTCGACCACGGCGAGGCGCTCGATCTCCAGCACCAGGACCGCGAGATGTTCGCCATTGGCACTGGTCCGGGCAATGTTCTGGCGCAGCCGGTCGAGGCAGAGAAAGCGGTTGGGCAGACCCGTGACGGCATCGAAATAGAGCGCATCGCGCAGCCGGCTGTCGCCGCCGGCAGCCGAGCCTTGCGCACCCTCGGCCAGCGCCTCGGCGAGCACCACCAGAATGAGCCGCCGGCCCGCGAGGTCGAGCGGGCAGAGGCCGAGCTCCAGCGGCCTGCCGCTTTCGACGTCGGCCCGGCCGCCGAGGGTCCGCGCCGCCGCACCGGTTCCGCGTGCTGGCGCCAAAAGGTCGTTCAAGAGAGCGGCGAACTTATCGCCGGAGATGGTCTCCTCCGGCAGCAGGTGGGGCCAGAGCGATCCAGCGTCGAGCACTGCGGCAGCGAGGCCGAGCCGGCGCGCCGCCTGCTCGCCCATTGCGATTGGGCGACCCCTGTCGTCCAACAGCAATGCCCCCGCGCCGACCGCCTCGAGGGTCCGGACGATGGCCTGCCCCGCGCCTGCAATCGCCGATTCCGGCACTGTTGCCGGTGCCGTTTGCGGCCCAGATTCCGGCGATGCTCTCGGCAGGACCGCCGGCGCGACGGCTCGACCGGACCCGTCCCTCACCGGCCGCTCGAGCAGCACCCAGCCGGCGAGGCCGATGACCTCGCCGGTGGCGGGGTGGCGGATGGGGACCGCCTGATCGGTGAGTTCGAGCACTCGACCGTCGGGCAGGTCCAGCCCGTAGCTCGACGTCTCCGGGCTGCCGGCGAGGAGTCGGAGATGGCGGCTGCGCAGCGCCTTGCGGCTGCTGCGGGCGGCGAGGTGGAGCCAGCCTCGGCTCAGGGGGTCGAGGCCGAGCAGACCGCGAAAGTCCGGCACGCTGCTGGTGATCCGCCAGCTGCCGTCGGGGCTAAGCGCTGCGCTGTAGCGAAACCCGGGGCCGTGCGCGATCGCTCGACCGTCGTCCGGCCAGTCGGCGACCAGCTCTTCGGGCTCCGCCACGGGCTCGAGGGCCAAGAGGTAGTGCTCACCGAGCCCGCTGCCCCGGGCACGCCAGAGCACTGGGCCCTCGAGATCGAGGGCGAGCACGAGATCGAGCGGGCGCCGCTCCTCGATGGCGGCAGCCAGGGCCGTCGCCTGGCCGGCATCGACCAGCGCTGCCACGAGGTGGTCGAGCGTGTCGGGCACCGCCGTCCCGGCTGCGCCGCCGTTCGGCCCGAAACCCCGCCAGAGCTGCTTCCAGGCGAGGTTGCGCGCAACGAGCCGCCGCCCCTCGCCCGCTGCCGCCGCCGTCTCGACGAGCGCC
Organism: Rhodospirillales bacterium; assembly: GCA_007131045.1. GTDB lineage: Bacteria > Pseudomonadota > Alphaproteobacteria > Geminicoccales > Geminicoccaceae > SLRI01. The sequence goes on along the minus strand of SLRI01000193.1, from coordinate 4,064 downwards.
GCAGCGAGCGGCAGCGCGTCCAGAAGGACTTCAAGCGACAGTGGATCGGTTGGCGCGTTTCGGTCAGACGACACTCGACAGTCCGGATCGACATCCCGGCCGCACGGTCATGGGTCGGGCGATCGTGACGCGGTTAGATACTATTAAGAGAAAGTCTCTGCATTATGTTAGCCTTATGCGCAACGAGGTTGGCTGCAGCGACGGCGCCGGCGAAATGAACGTCGCGCCTCTGCAACGGTCCGGAAAAAGGCTGACCCGGGTGGGCCCCCAGGGGCTGCCGGGCGTCGCGGCCGTCAAGCCGAGCGCGCTCTCGCCAGGGCAGCGGGCAGCTGCGGCAAGAGGTCGGTGGCGAGCATCGGCGTCGGGCAAGCCGCGGCCGCTTCGGCGTGCAGCCAGGCCGCGGCGGCAGCGGCATCGAACGGCTCGACGCCCTGTGCCACCAGACCCGCGATCATCCCGGCGAGCACGTCGCCGGTGCCGGCGGTGGCGAGGTTGCCGGGTGCGCCGGCATTGAGCCGGGCGCGACCGTCGGCGGCAGCGATGACGGTGTCCGCGCCCTTGAGCAGCACGGTGCAGCCGAGTTCTGCCGCCGCCGCGCGAGCCCGCGTCAGCCGATCCCCGGTCGAAGCCGAGAGCCGTTCGAACTCGCCGTCGTGCGGGGTGAGAACGGCGCTGGCGGGCAGCCGCGGCCGGCGGTTGCCGCCAGCCTCGCGCAGTCGCCCGAGGACGGTGAGCGCGTCGGCGTCGAGGATAAGCTCGACCCCCGAGGCGAGCAGCCGCTCGAGCAGCGCCTCGCTCCGCCTGCCGAGCCCGGCGGCCGGGCCGAAGAGCACCGCATCGAAGCGGCCGGCGGCGAGCAGCCGGTCGAGATCGGCCGGCGCATCGAGCGGCCGGGTCATCAAGCTCGCCTCGCGCCCGGCATAGAGTGGCAAAGCCTCGCTCGGCGCCGCCACGGTGACGAGGCCTGCGCCGATTCGCGCTGCCGCAACCGCGGCCATGCTGGTTGCCCCGGTGCGGGCAGCCTCCCCGCCGATGATCAGCGCGTGGCCGAAGTGGTATTTGTGCGCGGCCGCCTTTCGCAGCGGCAGCCGATGGCACCATTCGGCGGGCGCATTGACCCTGAGCCCGGTGTCGTGCGCGGCCACCGCCGCATCCGGGATGCCGATATCGGCGCAGACGATCTCACCCATCAGGCCGCGAGCGGGCTCGAGCAGGTGGCCGGGCTTCGGCCGGCAGAAGGTGACGGTGAGATCGGCCAACGGGGTGCCGGGCGAGACGGCGCCGGTGCTGCCGTCGACCCCGGACGGCACGTCGACGGCGACGAGACGGCGGCGGCCTTCGGTGATCCGCTGGAGCGTCCGGGCGAGGTCGGGGGCCAGCGGCCGGTCGAGGCCGGCGCCGAACAGCGCGTCGACCACGAGGTCGCCGGCGAGCCCGGGCGCCCGGTCGAGCGGCTGGACGACGCCGGACCAGCGGGCGGCGGCTTCGGCCGCGTCACCCTGGAGCCGCGCCGGGTCGCCGAAGGCCGCGAGCCGCACCGGCCAGCCCGCGGCTTCGAGCCTGCGGGCCACGACATAGCCGTCGCCGCCGTTGTTGCCGGGGCCGGCGAGCACCAGCACGGGGCAGGGCGAAAAGCGCTCGACGATCGCCCGGGTGACCGCCCGGCCGGCCGCCTCCATCAGCACGTAGCCGGGGATTCCGCCATCGATCGCCGTCCGGTCGACCGCGCCCATGGCGCTGGTCGTCAACACCGTGCCGCTGAGCATCTCGGCCCGCACCCCTCATCTCCTGTCGCCGCCGCCGACACATGGACGCCGCGCGTTAGGCAAATCTTAAGAGTTCGGGGGTTAAACCGAAAGCCGGGACGCCGGCATGTCGCCGGCCGGCCGCAGCTGGGGCGCTCCGGATGACCATGCTCGTCGATTTCGACCGCCTGCGGTCCTTCACCGATGGCGACCGGCTGCTCGAGGCGGAGCTTTACGCCCTCTTCGTCGCGACCGCCGAGGGCTACCTCGACACCCTCGAAGCCTCGCTCGATCGTGCCGACGCGTGGCAGGCAACGGCGCACGGCCTGAAGGGTGCGGCGAGCAATATCGGGGCCAGGGCGATGGCCGAGGCTGCTGCCGCAGCCGAGCACGCACCACCGGACGCGGCACGGCTCCTGGCCTTGCGGTCGATCTTCTCGACAACTCGGCTGAGCCTCGAGGCGTCTCTCGATCCGGCGCCCGATGGCTTCGCCCGGCACTAGCCCAGCGGGCCGTTCGGACCGCACCGCGGCGCCTCTCCGGAGCGGTCGCAGGGCGTGCGCGCGGGCCGGCGTTGGATCGAGGCAACACCCTTGTCGCTTCCGCGCACGCCCCGAGAATTCCCTTGATCCAGCTGACCATTTCGACTGTTATCCGCGCAGCTTTGTCGGGATCGTGCAGGCGGAGCCGGGGCGCGTGCCCGCGACACGGGCACGGTTTCAGTCGCCAAGAAGGACGATGTGATGCGGAACGGCACCAGGTTGCTCGCAGTGAGCGCTCTTTGCGGTGTATTGGCCGCCTGCGGCGGGTTGAACCTGACCGCCCCCGACGCCGCTCGGGTGGATCCGGATCAGCACGATGATCTCGACATGCGGATTTGGGATGTCAGCGACGTGCGCGCCATGGCCCCGCAGGGCTCGGCCTTCTCGCAAGGCCTGCGCGCCGGCTATCTCGACCTCGCCGACAGCGATCGCGAGTTCTTCCTGTTCAGCGACAAGGACCACTTCCTGCGCAAGGCGGTGGCCTCGGCGAAAGGCTTGGCGGTCACCCCCGACATGGTCAGCCTGCGCGAGCTCGGCGAGGGTCAGGTCGACGAGCTGACCGCCGCCCGAGCCCGCCTGATGGCCGGGCTCGACGGCAATGGCCGGCTGGTGGCAGCGGACGCCGCGGCCCGCGCCCAGGTCAGCTTCGATTGCTGGCTCTACTACGAGAGCCGCGGCAACCTGAACCGTGCCGCCGAGTGCAAGGCCGCGTTCGAGGCCGCGATGGACGAGGTCGAGCGGGCGCTCGCCACCGATATCGGCAGCGTCTACATCGTCTTCTTCGCCTGGGACCGCGCCGAGATCACCCCGGTGGCGGCAACCATCCTCGATCAGGTGGCGAACGATTTCGAGCGGGGCGAGGTGCCGCGCATCATCCTTTCCGGTCACACCGACACCTCGGGTCCGGCCGCGTACAACATGGGCCTGTCCGAGCGCCGCGCCCGGGCTGCCGCGGCCGAGCTGATCGCCCGGGGCGTGCCCGAGGACGCGATCGAGGTCACCTGGTTCGGCCAGACCCAGCTCCGGGTGCCGACCCCGGACGAGACCCGCGAGCCGCAGAATCGCCGCGTGGAAATGCTCTTCGCCGAGTAGATCCAACTCAGCGCCGAAACCCGAGCCCCGCGCCTGACCACCAGGCGCGGGGCTCTTCGTTTCGGCCTGGGCTCGTCTGAAACGTCTCCGAGGCACTTCATCGACTTGCGATCGACCGCCGCCGCGCGACACGATCGCCGACCGAAGGTGCGTTCGGCGTCGCGTCCCGCGGCTTGGTATGACCGGACTTTGCCCAGCTCGCTCCCCGGCATCGGCCGATAGTTGCTCAGCCGGCCGTGTCGCCCAGGCTGACGGCGGGATCATCGCCGAGCTGGGCGATGGTCTCGGGGCCATGTGGCGCGCACTCTGAACGGCCCATTCGTCGGCACCGTCGGCGACAGCTACGACAACGCCCTGGCGGAGAGCGTCATCGGCCTCTTCAAGACCGAGGTCATCAACGTCCTCGGGCCGTGGAAAATCATGCGCGACGTCGAGTGGGAAGCACTCCGATGGATCGACTGGTACAACAACCGCCGACTGCTCGCCCCCATCGGCTACATTCCGCCCACTGAGGCCGAGCATGCCCACTACGCCAACCACAAAACACTCGACCGAGCCGCCTGACCGTTGAAGCAATCACCCTCCGGTAAAGCCGGGGCGGTTCATAGAGGGGTCGCGATGGAGACCTTCGACACGGCGGCCTCGAGCCCTCGTGCGCGTCGAGATCCCCCGAATGTGAGTCTCG
>SLRI01000428.1 GCA_007131045.1 Rhodospirillales bacterium | reverse complement strand
GCCGCGGGCAACCCGGTCGATCATTGGCTGGCAAAGCGTCTCGGGCGTGCTAAAGAGTGCCCTGCGTGTCGCTCCTCGGAGCGCTGCGCTGGTTGCACTTTTTGGGCATGAAACCGAGTGGCTCGAACCTTCAAGAACCTTGTCGTGGTCGGCAGCCTGGCGCTGCTGCTCGTTGCTTGTGCCGACGTTCCGGTCGAGCCGGCGCCGCAGCCGTTGGGCACGGCGCGCGAGGAGGCGGAACGTGAGCGCTTCGGCACGATCTGGGGGGATGGCGAGGGCGTCACGCTGTTCTCGTTCGGGCGGCGGGGCGAGCGCAACGCCGGCGGTGGCGTCGGCGGCGGCATCGGGGTCAATGCCTTCATCTGGCAGGCGACTCTCGACACCATCGACTTCATCCCGCTGGCCTCGGCCGATCCGTTCGGCGGCCTCATCATCACTGACTGGTACCAGTCGGTCGACGCCCCCGGCGAACGTCTCAAGCTGCACGTCCAGATCCGCGATTCCGCGCTCCGCGCCGACGCGGTGCGCGTCTCGGTCTTCCGCCAGGTGCGCAGCGAGGACGGTGACTGGCTCGATGCGCGCAGCGAGGAGACGACGGCCCGCTCGATCGAGGATCATATTCTGACCCGTGCGCGCGAGCTGCGGGTCGCCTCGACGGCTGCGAGCTAGGGACCGCGGCACCATCGGCCCGCCGTTCGACACCATGCCACGGCCCTTCATCCGCCGGCCGGCGGCGTTCTCGCGAGGTTCTTGAATGTCGCGCTATCCGTTTCGGGCGACCGAAGAGAAATGGCAGCGGATCTGGGACGAGCGCCGCTCGTTCGAGGTCACCGTCGATCCGGCCAAGCCCAAATACTACGTCCTCGAGATGTTCCCTTACCCGTCCGGGCGCATCCACATGGGCCATGTGCGCAACTACACCATGGGCGACGTGGTGGCGCGGGCCAAGCGGGCGCAGGGCTTCAACGTGCTGCACCCGATGGGCTGGGACGCCTTCGGCCTGCCGGCCGAGAACGCCGCGATGCAAAAGCGCGTGCACCCCGGGGTGTGGACCTATGCCAACATCGCCGAGATGCGCAGCCAGTTCCAGCAGATGGGCCTGGCGCTGGACTGGAGCCGCGAGTTCGCCACCTGCGACGTCGACTACTACCGCCACGAGCAGGCGATGTTTCTCGACATGCTGGAGCGGGGCCTGGTCTACCGCAAGGAGAGCTGGGTCAACTGGGATCCGGTCGACCAGACGGTGCTCGCCAACGAGCAGGTGATCGACGGCAAGGGCTGGCGCTCGGGTGCCGAGGTCGAGCGGCGCAAGCTGAACCAATGGTTCTTCAAGATCACCGCCTTCGCCGACGAGCTCCTGGGCGCCATCGACAAGCTGGAGCGCTGGCCCGACAAGGTCCGGCTGATGCAGACCAACTGGCTCGGCCGCTCGGAAGGGGCGCTGGTCCGCTTTCCCCTGGCCGGCCGCGCCGGCAGCCTCGAGGTCTTCACCACGCGGCCGGACACGCTCTGGGGTGCGTCGTTCATGGCGATCGCACCTGACCATCCCCTGGCCCAGGAGCTGGCACGGGAGAACCCGGAACTCGCCGGCTTCATCGACACGTGCCTGAAGCTCGGCACCTCGGAAGAGGCGCTCGAGCGGGCCGAGAAGCTGGGTTTCGATACCGGGCTCTGCTGCCGCCATCCGCTGGGTGCGACCGAGGATCTGCCGGTCTACGTCGCCAATTTCGTGCTCATGGGCTACGGCACCGGTGCCATTTTCGGCTGCCCGGCGCACGACCAGCGCGACCTCGAGTTCGCCCGCAAATACGACCGGCCGGTGGTCCCGGTGGTGCTGCCGGCGGACGCCGACCCCGCTGCGTTCAGAATCGACGACGAGGCCTATGTCGGCGACGGTGTGATCTTCAACTCCGGCTTCCTCGACGGCCTCGACGTGCCGGCCGCCAAGGCGCGGATCATCGATCATCTCGAGGCCGAGGAGCTAGGCACCCGCCAGGTGACCTGGCGGCTCCGGGACTGGGGCGTCTCGCGGCAGCGCTACTGGGGTTGCCCCATTCCGGTGATCTACGCCGAGGACGGCGAGATCGTGCCGGTGCCGAAGGACGAATTGCCGGTGCGGCTGCCGGACGACGTCGATTTCACCAGCCCGGGCAACCCCCTCGACCGGCACCCCGCCTGGAAGCACGTCACCCTGCCGGACGGCCGGAAGGGCGTGCGCGAGACCGACACCTTCGACACCTTCGTCGAGAGCTCCTGGTATTTCGCCCGGTTCTGCTCGGCCGACTACGACGACGGGCCGTTCGACCGGGCCGCCGTCGACTACTGGCTGCCGGTCGACCAGTATATCGGCGGGGTCGAGCACGCCGTCCTGCATCTGCTCTATTCGCGCTTTTTCACCCGGGCGATGTCGGCCTGCGGCCATCTCGACCTCGACGAGCCGTTCGCCGGCCTCTTCACCCAGGGCATGGTTACCCATCAGACCTATCGCGCACCGGACGGCCAGTGGCTGCAGCCCGACGAGGTCAAGAAGGTGGGCGACGGCTGGACCACGCTCGACGGCCGCGAGGTCGTACCGGGGCGGGTCGAGAAGATGAGCAAGTCCAAGCGCAACACGGTCGACCCGACGACCATCATCGAGGCCTACGGCGCCGATACCGCCCGGCTCTTCATGCTCTCCGACAGTCCCCCTGAGCGCGACCTCGAGTGGACCGACGAGGGGATCGTCGGTGCCTGGCGCTATCTCAACCGGCTCTGGCGGCTGGTCGAGGAGCGCCGCGCCGATCTGCCGGCGGGCGGCAAGGGCGGCGAGACGCCCACCGGCGAGGCGGCGGTCGGCCTCCGGCGGCTCGTCCATCGCAGCATCGCTGCCGTCACCACCGAGATCGAGCGGCTGCACTTCAACAAGGCGGTGGCCCTGGTCCGCGAATTGTCCAATGCGATCGAGGCCTTCAGCCCGACCACGGCCGAGGACCGGGCGGTGCTGCGCGAGGCGATCGAAACGCTGGTCCAGCTGATCGGGCCGATGCTGCCGCATCTGGCCGAGGAGCTCTGGCAGCGGCTCGGCCACCGCACGCTCCTCGCCGACACCGCCTGGCCCGTGGCCGATCCGGCCTGGCTCACCGCCGACAACGTCACCCTGGCGCTCCAGGTCAACGGCAAGCGCCGCGGCGAGATCATGGTGCCGGCCGGCAGCGACGAGGCCCATGTGCGCGAGCAGGCGCTCGCCGATGCGGCGGTGATCCGGGCGATGGCCGGCAAGCCGCCGCGCCGCGTGATCGTGGTGCCCGACCGGATCGTGAATGTGGTGGTCTAGCCGACCAGAGCTGGGCCGGCGCGGGTTCGGCCGGGCGCTGGCCGGTTGCCTCCTGGTCTCGGGCTGCGGCTTTCGCCCCCTCTACGGTGGCCCCGAGGGCGCGGCGGTGGCCGAGGAACTCGCCGCGATCGAGGTGCAGGCGCCGCTGACCCGGCTCGGCCGCATCCTGCAGAACCAGCTGATCGACGATCTCAACCCGGCCGGGCTGACGGTCGCCAAGCGCTACCGCCTCGACCTTCGCCTCCGTCAAAGCCGCCGGGCGCTGGCGATCCAGCTCGACGATACAGTTACCCGCTTCGATTTGACCCTCGCCGCCTTCTTCACCCTCCGCAACCTCGACGGGCCAGGGCCGCGCGCTGCTGCCGACGATACCGAGCCCATGCTCCCCGAGATTCCCGAGCGGGCGGAGGCCGTGCCGCCGGCGCTGATCGATCCCGATCCGGGCATCGACGAGCTCGAGGACGCT
>SLRI01000542.1 GCA_007131045.1 Rhodospirillales bacterium | reverse complement strand
GCGGCTATCACGTCGCCTTCATCCAGACGCATCTGCCGGCCTATATCGTCGATGCCGGGATCGATGCCAGGATCGGCGCCTATGCCATAGCATTGGTCGGCCTCTTCAACATCGTGGGCTCCTATACGGCCGGCGTGCTCGGCGGGAAGCGCTCGAAGAAGAACCTCCTGGCGCTGATCTACACGGCCCGGGCGGTGGTCATCGCGCTCTACGTCGCCCTGCCGATCACCGAAACCTCGACCCTCGTCTTCGCCGCGGCCATGGGCCTGCTCTGGCTCTCCACCGTGCCGCTGACCTCGGGCCTGGTCGCCGTCATGTTCGGCCCGCGCTACATGGCCACCCTCTTCGGCATCGTCTTCCTCAGCCACCAGGCAGGCGCCTTCCTCGGCGTCTGGCTGGGTGGGTGGGCGTTCGACACGCTGGGCTCCTACACGGCCGTCTGGTGGTCCGGCGTCGGCCTGGCGCTCGTCGCCGCCCTGATCCACCTGCCGATCAGCGAGCGCCCCGTAGCGCGGCTACAGCCGGCGGCCGAGTGACCGCTGGACATACCCTAGAGGTGGAAAAAAATTATTGAAATGCGCGCAATGGGGATTAGGAATGACATCGACAACCCACTAGGCGTTCCGCCGATCAGCGCCACCAGAGGATCATCCGCTTGCCGTCGGGTATCTCGAGGATCGCATCGCGCAGCGTGACCCTCTGGCGGTTGTGGATCTGGATCGCCAGCTTCGGCCTGATCGGGTCGCTGGCCATCCTTGCCGCGGTGGCGCTCGATCTCGATCGACGCGGCACGACGGCTGCCGCCGCCCATTCGGTGCAGCAATCGACGCGGCTTTTGGCCGTGGTCGTCGATCAGATGATCCGTGACGTGGATGGTCTGGCGACGGGGTTGGAACTCGTGCTCGCCGATCGCCCACCGACCGAGACCGTGCTGGACGAGCGGGTCTGGGGCTGGCTCGAGACCCGGCTAGGCGAGCGGCCGGCCGTGCAGAGCTATGCGCTGTTCGATCGTCAGGGCGTCATGCGTCGGACGAGCCGGCCGGCCAGCCTCGGGCAGGACCTCGCGGCGCAACCGTACGTGCAGCGCCGAACCGACGCAAAAGAGCGATCGATCGGCAGCTTCGTCACCGAGCCGTATCTGTCGAACGCCGCCGGCCATCGCCAGCTCGTGGTTTCCTGGCCCCTGCGCCAGCCTGACGGCGCGTTGGCGGGCGTCCTCGCCGTGGACTTCGCGACAGAAATGGTGGAACGGCGCTTCGGGCGGCTAGCCGAGAACGGCGCCGACATCGTGGCGTTGGTCGATGACGCGCCGACGATTTTTGCCATCGCCGGGCTTGCCGACAGCCGAACAAAGGAGGCGGCGCATTGGGACGAGAGCCTGACGGTCCTCTTGGAGGACCTGGGCCAGCGCACCGACGACAAGCCGATCATCGGCACCTCGACACTCTTCGGCGTCCAGACCGATTGGCTCGCCGATACTCAAAAGCTGGTGATGATCGACGCCAAGGTCATCGTCGCGCGCAATCTCGACCGCGTGCTGGTGCGCTGGCGCTGGCAGGTCGTCGGCGCGCTCTGCGGCGGCACTCTGCTTGCGTTGGTGCTGCTGTCCAACGCCTTGGCTCTGACCAGACTCCTGGCGCGGCAGAGCCACGCGCTGGTGGCTGCCACGACCGACGCGCGGACCGACCCGCTGACCGGACTCTGCAATCGGCGGCTGTTCGACGAGCGCGCTGCGGCGTGCCTTGCCCGTTGTGGCGCCGGCGGCGGCTCGTTCTCGATCGTGCTGCTCGACATCGATCACTTCAAGTCGATCAACGATCGCCACGGTCACGCCGCGGGCGACGCCGTGCTGGTCGCGATCGCCGCCTGCCTGACGCGTAACGTCAGACGTGACGATATCGTCGCCAGGATCGGCGGCGAGGAGTTCGCCGTGCTCATCGAGGGCTTGCCGGCGGCCAGAGCCCAGAACGAAGCCGAACGCCTGCGCCGTGCCGTGGCGTCGCTGCGGCCCCTGATCGACGGCAGCGATGTTGCCGTCACCGTCAGCCTCGGTGTCGCCGGATCGGGGCGCTCCGACCAATCGATCGAGACGATCATCGCCGATGCGGATGCTGCTCTCTACGAAGCCAAGCGACAAGGCCGCAATCGCAGCGTCTCGGCCGGCAAATGGCCGTCCGACATCGCCCGACTGCCCAGCGTGAGAGATCGCGCGACGGCGCCGATGGCCGCCTTGAAACCGCTCGACCAGAAGGCTGGCTAGTCGAGCGCCGCGAGCAGTCGCAGCGATTGGTCCCACTACCCCTCGGCCGCGGCGGCGGACGAGCGCTCGCGCGGCTTCGGCAAGAACCGGTCGAAGATGGCATCGGTGATCGCCTCGGCCGTGGCGTCGGCTGTCTCGTCGTCGAGGCCGCAGACATCCTTCAGGCCGATGAAGCTCTCGACGCCGGAGGTGGCGGAGAGCATGAGGACGAGCTGCTCCAGCCGCTGCGGTCCCAGGCGATCGGCCACGGGCTCGAGAGCCTTGCGGTACATCGCCAGGCGGCGACCAGCCCGCAGGGTGACGTCGCCAGCGCCGCCGTCGGCTAGCCAGAGCTCCATGGTCCGCGCCAGATACTGACGGAACTGGGGCTCCGATTGCCGGGTCAGCTCGAGCAGGAAGTGGCGCACGCGCTGGACGCGCCTTCTGGCATCGGTCTCCAGGCCCAGGATCTCGTCGATCGATTTCATCCGCGCCTCGAGCATCGCCTCGATCGTCAAGGTCTGCGGATCGGAGAAATAGCGATAGGCGGTGGCGCGCGAGATGCCGGCGGCGTCGGCGGCGGCCGGTACGCTCACCATGTCGCCCCGGTCCATCAGCGCACGGGCGGCCTCGAGCAGCGCCGTTCGGGTGCGGCCCTTCTGGGCGATCCTGCCCGTTTCGATTCCGCGCATGGCGCAGCTCCCCGTTTTATGAGACAGGCGTCTCAAAACAACTTGAGACATACATCTCATAGTGATACACACGTCTCATGACAAGGCCGATGTGGCTGCGTTGTCCAGGGGAGAGGGATTCTCTTATGCTCGAAACCGACACCTATCACCTGTTCGGTGCCATCGTGCGCTTCCATGCGACCAACGATCAGACCGGCGGCTACTGCCTCTGCGAGGGGCTGGTGGCGCCGGGTGCAGGGGCGCCGCCCAATCGGCACCCGGGCGAGAACGAGGCCTTCTTCATTCTCGACGGCACGTTCGACTTCATGATCGACGGCGAGACCCGGCGGGTCGGTGCCGGCGAATTCGTCGAGATTCCGGACGGTGCCGTGCACGCCTTCAGCAATGCCGGCCCAACCCCGGCGCGGCTCTTGATCATCAACGCCCCGGGCCGGGTCCACGAGGCGTTCTTCAGCCGGGTCGGCGAGCCCCTGCCGCGTGGCAGCTGGGACTTCCCGCCGCCCGCGGGCGCACCGGATATCCCACGGCTCGTCCAGATCGCCGGAGAAGCGGGCGTGGAAATCCTCCCACCGGCGGCCGCCGAATAGCCAGCCGGGACTTCGGCGGCGCCACCTCGACCCAACGCCGAAGTTCCAAGGGGGCGTGGGGAACTACGTTCCCCCGCTTGCCTTCCCTTGCTTACTGGCCCAGGCCTAGGAGACCAGCGTCTCCGCGGCGATCATCTGATCGAGTTCGGGCAGTTTCGGCCCCAGCGCCGGCTCGCCGAAGACGAGGTAGGCGGAGCCGGCCGTGCCGTCCGGGTTCTGGGCCTCGGCGATGTCGAAGGGCTCGCCGACCAGGAGGTCGTCGTAGCCGTCGCCGT
>SLRI01000444.1 GCA_007131045.1 Rhodospirillales bacterium | reverse complement strand
CGACCTGGAAGTTGCCCGCGGTGATCGAATCGAGGGCGGCGGCGTCGAGGACGATCGGTGTCGTCGATGGGCCGGCGTCGGCGGCGGCGGCGGCGCCGAGGAGGGCAGCGCCGGCGAGGAGTGCCATGGCGGGTCCGACTTTGCTCCGAGACATCAATTTCCCCTCATTCGTTAGTGGCCTGAGCGGCCACTCGACCCAGGCGACCTGGCTCGTTGTTGCAATCTTCGCGACCCCGCCGCACCGCCTTCTTCGTGAACCGAGCTCTCGCCGCCGAAGCGACCCGAGCGAGACCGGTGCACGACGAGTTCTGTACAGGCGACCGCTGAGCATTAAAGAACAGGGTTTCGCGCCTGCACGCAACTCTCTCAAAAGGCTGTAAGACTTTTGCGCCCGCGCGATAAGGCACGGATCGGGCACGGCGCGTTTCCTCCTGTCGTAGCGTTGCAAACCGATGACTTATAGCGCAACGGTTGAATATTTCCCGCTCTCTCTTCTCCTCGAGGCATACTATAGGAAGATTGCATGGACCCGCGGCGCTTGTAAACAGGTTCGCCGCGCCTGCGACGAAGTTCGTCGTCGGCCAGCCGCGGCGCTGGCCGCGGCCGATCGGCGCCGATGCCAGCGGCGACGGGCTCGCGGCGCTGTCGTAGCGGGATGCAGCGTGACATAAGGGTGACGGCGCGGACGATGTCGCCGATACTCGGCGCGACACCAGTTGACCCCATCGCCGGCTGATCTAAGCCCGGTTGCGAGGAGAACGAATGACATACGTCAGTAAGCGAACATTTCTCGGCGCGGTCGCCGGGCTGATCACCGCCCCGGCTTGGTCGGCGGCTTGGCCGAGGCCGGGCGCGGCCGCCGAGGCGGTGCGCACGCTGCGCGAGCTGCGCCACCACCGGGTGGTGCTGCAGGAATTCGACATCAGCTGTGCGGCGGCGGCGCTGGCGACCATCCTCAACTACCAGCACGGCGAGCGGCTGACCGAGCGCGAGATCGCGCTGGCGCTGATCGACCGGCCGGAATACATCGATATGCCGGAGCTGGTCCGGCTGCGCGAGGGCTTCTCGCTGCTCGATCTGAAGCGCTACGCCGACGGGCGCGGCTACGAGGGGATCGGCTACGGGCAGCTGAGCTATGCCAACATCGTGGCGCTGGCGCCGATCATCGTGCCGATCGACGTGCACGGCTATCGGCATTTCGTGGTGTTCCGGGGCGAGCTCGGCGGGACGATCATCTGCGCCGACCCGGCTTACGGCAACCGGACGATGAGCCGCGAGCGGTTCGAGCGGGTCTGGCTGGTGTTCCCGGAGCTCGGCCGGGTCGGCTTCGTGGTCGAGCGGCGCGACGGGCTGATCCCGCCCAACCGGCTGATGCCGCGCCCCGAGGAGTTTCTCGTCCTACGTCGTTAGTAACAGTCGTTTCATCGAAAGTGGTAGATACCGATGACCCAAGCCTCCCTGCCGGCCTTCGGCCGTCTCGCGCGCCGCGGCGCCCGCTTCGCCACCCCGGCGCTGCTGCTGGCGCTGGCGGCCCCGGCCCTCGGCCAGGAGCCGGTCAGCGAGGAGGCGTTGCGCGAGCAGCTGCAGACTCGTGACGCGGTGATCATCGAGCTGCAGCGGCGGCTCGAGCAGCTCGAGCGGCGCCTGGAGAGCGAGGGTGTGCTCGAGGAGGTGGCGCCGATCGAGCCGGTGGAGCCGGTGGTGACGCCGCGTCCGCAGGAGGGTCTCGAGGTCGACGAATTGGCTGCCGAGCGGGCGCTCGAGCGGACCCTGGTCGAGACCGGCGCGCTCTTGCTGCCGGCGGGTCAAGCCGAGGTCACGCCTTCGGTGTCGTTCCTGCACCGCGATCAGCGCTTGCCGTTCGCCTTCGCCGGCGCGGTGCTCGAGGAGCGGGTGAAGCGCGACGAGTTCCAGTTCGGCATCGGCCTCAACGTCGGGCTGCCGTTCGACGCCCAGCTCGAGCTCGGCCTGCCCTATGACGTCGTCCGCCGCGACGTCACGATTCGGTCGGTCGGCCAGCCGGTCGACAACCAGGACGATTGGGGCAGCGGCATCGGCGACCTTTCGGTCGGGCTCGCCAAGACGCTGTTTCGGGAGAGCGAGGGTTGGCGCCCGGACCTCATCCTTCGCGGCACGTGGGACACCAACACCGGCGAGCGGACCGACAGTGGGGTGGCGCTCGGCGGCGGCTTCAACACGCTGCGCGGTCAGCTGGTGGCGCTCAAGCGGCAGGATCCGCTCGCCTTCGTCGGCGCTTTTGCCTACAGCTACACCTTCGAGGACGACGATTTCAAGCCGGGCCAGCAGTTCTCGTTGTCGCTCGGCGCCAACCTGGCGTTGAGCCCCGAGACCTCGCTCAGCGCCACCCTCAACCAGACCTGGACCGACGAGTTCGAGGTCGACGGCCGGAGCATCAGCGGCAGCGATCGGCTGGCGGCGAGCTTCGATTTCGGCGGCTCGACGATTATCGCCCCGCGCACGCTGTTGCGGGTGGTCACGAGCATCGGTCTGACCGACGACGCCGCGGATTACGGGCTGCGCGCCTCGATCGGCTACCGCTTCAACCTGCCCGTTTTTTGAGCTCTTCCTTGTAGCGCTGGGCGAGCAGCGCCGCCTCGGTCCGGTTACTGGCGCCGAGCCGGCGCATGATCTGTCGGACGTGCACCTTGACCGTGCTCTCGGTCATCCCGAGCTTGGCTGCGATGACCTTGTTGGCGAGGCCTTCCTGCAGCAGCAGGAGGACGTGGGTTTGTCGTGGCGACAGCTCGGCGCAGCTCGGCAGCGGCTCGGCGGCCGGCTCCTCGCCCGGCTCGGCGCTGCTCGGATAGCTGGCGTGCGCCCATTCGCAGAGCTGCTCGGGCGGCGCGAACTTGCCGCCGCGGCGGACCAGGGCGAGGGCGGCGCAGAGCAGGGGTGGCTCCAGCATGGTGGGGATCAGGCCGTGCGCGCCGGCGACGATGGCGAGTTGCGCCTCGTCGCGCGAATCGAGGTCGGAGAGGACGACCAGCGGCACCCCGTCGAGCCCGGCGAGCAGCCGCTCGAAATCGGCGCTGATCCTGGGGTCGGCGAGCGAGAGGCCGCCGACGCTGTAGACGATCATCGCGGGCCGGCTCGCCCCGTTCGGGCGCTTCTCGAGCAGGTCGTCGACGTCGAGCGCGACGACGCGCCCGTCGAGGCAGTCTCGGCCGATCAGGAAGTCGCAGATGAACTCGCGCCGGCAGAGCCAGGAATCGACCACGGCGATCCATGCGGCGTCTTCGGTGGCCTCGCGGGGTGGCAGAGCGTGCAGGGTCGCGGCTGCGTCTCGGCCGGGGGTCTGCTGATCGGGCGCTTCGACGAGCGTCGGGCTGGCCACCATGGCGTGATCTTTCCCCACTTAGACTACCACCTGTGATGTATCGCGACGATTCTTGCGCGCACACCTAATCCTTAAGACGCATTAACAAACTCGATCATTCCGCCCCGACACGCAAGTGTTCTTGGTACTTTCGCACTGTAGGATAGTACTTCAGAAGAATTTCAACCAGACGTCAGCATCGAAAGACTATGGTGTCGCGACACAAAAGTTGCCGAAATTCGCCAACTCTTCCCCGATTGTCAAGCGGTCACCGCCCGCTCGGCAGACCGCCGGTGGCCAGCCGATGCATCGTCGCCACGGCCGGCGCGCGTCCTTCAGAGCCCGTTTAAAAAGTTGTTGAGCGAAATCAGTCTGTTATGACGCTCCCAGTTCTGCGAGGAACGAGGAGAGATCGTCATGTGGACCGATTCCGCCCGCCGCCAGTATGAGCGTGCT
>SLRI01000033.1 GCA_007131045.1 Rhodospirillales bacterium | reverse complement strand
GCCCGCCGGGCCCCGGGCGAAGAAGAACTCGAGCCCGAGCTTGATCCCGCCGACATGCGGCGCCACCGACCGCACAAGTGCCTCCGCCCCCTCGAGATCGGGACGATCTACAGCGACGAAAACAGGGTTCTGGAACGACAAGACAGCGGTTTCCTCGGCAGCGGCGCGCGGCGTTGCGGGCTTATAGCAGCAAGCACGGAGCGTAACCAAGCGATGCGGCGCCACAGGTGACCGAGTGCCAAGATGGTACCTGTGCCAAGATGGTCCCTGGAACCTTTTTTCGCACTTCCTCCGACGGCCATCCGTCGGATCGGGTCCGAGTAACCGGGGTGCGCGGCACGGCGTCCATTAACCATACCTCAATCGCACCTGGTACCCTTCAGGGCGCTAGTGGCTCGTCATCGCTGAGGATGTCGTCGAGTTTCCAGGGACATTCGCGCGGGATGTCGGGTCTCGTGTCGGGCTCCTCGCGGGCGAGCGCGCGGGTGGTCAGGCGGGCGGCGGTTTGGTAGTGGGCGTGCAGATATTTTTCGAGGTGCTGGCGGATCGTGGTGGTCAGACGGCGGTGGAGTTCGTTGCGGAAGAGGTCGATTTCGTTGGCTCAGTGGGCGCGTGGCGCCTCGGCCTCGGCGTAGTTGAGCTTCAGGAGATGGATGATGATCTGTTCGAGCAGTGATTCGCAGGCGTGGCGTTGGCTGCGGCCCAAGTCTTCGATCTCCTCGGCCAGATGCTCGAGATCGAGCGGGCCGTTCCAGCGGCTGTTGCGCAGCGCGCGCAACTCGTGTGCCTGCCGTTCGGTCCAGGCGACGAAATCCTGCTCGTAGAGGTCAGCCGCGGTCATGCCGCTATCGTAGCCCGCCCGACCCGCCAAGCCAAGCTGCGGACAACCGCAAAGTCCCGAGGGGGCGCGGGGGAAATCATTTCCCCCGCTCTTCTTTTTCTCAGCCGAGCGTCCGGGCGCGCGGCAGGCGCAGCATCCTGAGGCCCGTCCAGGCGAAGAGGATGGTCAGCAGCGGGCTGAAGAAGGCGAAGAGCACGTAAGGCGCGTAGGCGATGGTGCTCACGCCGAGGGCGGCTGCCAGGTAGGCGCCGCAACTGTTCCAGGGAACGAGCGGCGAGGTCAAGCTCGCCGAATCGGCAGCGGCACGCGAGAGGACCACGGGCTGGATGCCCCGGGCGTCGAAGGCGGGCTTGAGGATCTGCCCGACGAGGCGGGTGCTGGTCTGCTGCTCGGCGGTCAGGAGATTGGTCGCGAAGGCCACGCCGACGGTGGTCGTGACCAGGCCGCCCGGCGAGCGGAGGGTGGCGACGATGGGCTCGAACAGGCGATGCAGCAGGCGCAGCCGCTCGATCACGCCACCGAAAGCGAGCGCCGCCGCGATCAGCCAGATGGTATCCAGCATGTAGGCCATGCCGCCGCGACTGAGGAACGCATCGATCCCGGCGACACCCGTGGTCGAGACGTAGCCCGTGGCCATCGCCTGCCAGAACGCCTTCAGGAGCGCCAGGCTCACCGGGCCGTCGAGCCCGGCGAAGCCGAGCACCGACTCGGTCTTCATGGCGATGGCGACGAGGCCGCCGACCAGGGCACCGGTGAACATGGTCATGAAGGGTGGCAAGCCGGAGACGGCCAGGACGATGACCACGGCGAGCGGCAAGAGGAGAACGGGCCTGATCTGCAATTGCGCTTCGATGACGGCCGTGGTCACCCCGGCATCCCGGCTCGCGGGTTCGCCGAGCCACCAGAAGACCAGAAGCGTGAGGGCGAAAGCCGGGACCGCGGTCCAGAGCGCCTCGCGGCGATGGACCCGGGGATCGACCCCGGCGACGGTCGCCGCGAGGTCGCTCCTCTTCGAGAAGGGCCCGAGCTTGTCGCCGAAATAGGCACCCGAGACCACGGCACCCGCGGTGATCGCCGGGTCGAGCCCGACCTGACCGGCGATGCCGACGAGGCAGATGCCGACGGTGGATGCGGTGGTCCAGGCGCTGGCGATGGCGAAGCCGATCAGGGCGGCTATGAGCGCCGAGGTGAAATAGAGCCACTCCGGCGTGAGCACCTGCAAGAGGTAGTAGCCGAGCGCCAGGAGCGTGCCGCTCATCGCCCAGGTGCCGAGAAGTGCCCCCACGGCAAACAGCACCGCCATGGTACCGAAGCCGCCGACCATGCCGGCCACGGCCGCCTCGCGCAGCGCATCGAAGCGGTGTCCGGCGCGTCGGCCGATCAGCATGGCACCCGCCGTCGCGCAGATGATGGCGGTCTGCAGCGGCCCCCTGGTGGCATCCGCGCCGAAGAGGAGGAAGGACGCGCCGAGAAAGAGGCCGCCGAGGGCAATCGGGAGAAGTGCTTCGGCGAAGGTGAGCGGGCGCTCCTTCGCCGCTCTCATCCACGAACGCCCGCGCTCGGCGGCCGTCCGGGCATCAGCCGACGTCCAGCACCACGATTCGGCCGACGAGGCCCGTGGTGCCGAAGAGCACTCCCTCCTCGGTCGCCCGGATCCGACAGCGCCCGTCGCTCACGAGCTGGTCGAACTTCGCCTGGTAACCGTCGGATGCATAGGCCTCGACGTTGATCATGACGACGAACAGCCCGCCCGGCTTAACGAGCCTGAGCACCTCGTCGATGCCGGCCGGCCCGACATGGTTGTGGGTAAAGGTGCCGACACTGATCGCGGCGTCGTAGCTGGCGTCGGCGAACGGTGCGCCGGCCAAAAGGTCGGCCTCGACGAGCTGGTCATAGGCGCCCTTGGTGCCGGCCACGGCCAGCATCTCCGGGACCAGATCGAGCCCGTCGATATGGCCGAATCCCTGCGCCTTCAGCCGTTCGCCGACGAGCCCGGTGCCGCAGCCGATGTCGATGATCCGGGCGTTGCGGTCGGCGAGCTCCCGGGCGAGCACGGATGCTGCGAGCTCAGGGCCGGCATACTGGTTCTCCTCGACCAGCTCCTCATCGTAGCTGGTGGCCCACTCGCCGTAGAGCCGCTTGGCGTCCTCGGCCGAGCGGATGTCGTAGGCCTCGGGCAGCCGCTTTTTCTGCGGCACCGCTCAAGCCCCGGCGACGCTGTAGAGGTCCGGGTCGTAGACATAGCCTGCGGCATCGAGAGCCCTGATCAGCGCGTCGCCCGACGGCTTGTCGAGCTCGACCAGCGGCGGGCGGACGGTGCGCCAGATTTCGTCGTTCTGCCCGTCGGCGATGACGTGCTTGATCGCCGGGATCAGCGGGTAGTCGGCGAGCACCTTGCGGACGGCGGTGACGGCCGTCATGCCGGCCTCGGCTGCCGGCTTGTCCCCCTTGGTGAAGGCCTGGAAGACTTCCGAGCTTTCGTGCGCGGCGAGATTGGCCGCGGCCGAGATGGTCCCGCCGCCGCCTAGCTCGAGGTTCTGCAGGAGGTGACTGTCGGCGCCGGAATAGATCTCGAGCCCGGCAAAGCCCTCGATCAGGCTCTTGGTGTGCGCCCAGTCGCCGGAGCTGTCCTTCACCCCCTTGATCGTGTCCGGATAGCGCTCGACCAGCAGCTCGAGCAGGCCCTTGGTCACCGGCACGCCGGAGACCTGCGGGAAGTGGTAGAGGGAAAGGGCGAGCCGGTCGTCGGCAAGGGTGTCGATCACCTCGGCATAGGCGCGAAACAGGCCTTCGTCCGCGTTGTTCTTGTAAAAGAAGGGCGGCAGCATCAAGAGCTCGGTGACTCCGTGGTCGAGGGCGTGGCGGCAGAGTGCCACCGTATCCGCCCGGTTGCAGGTGCCGACCCCGAGGACGATGCGCTCGGCCGGCAATCCTGCGGCGAGAAAGGCTTCGAGTGCCGCCTG
>SLRI01000605.1 GCA_007131045.1 Rhodospirillales bacterium | reverse complement strand
GCGGTCTGCATCCAGATGCCCTGGGCCTCGACGACGGTGTCGACATTGGCCTTGTGCATGGCGACGACGGCATCGAAATTGAACTTGGGCATGTCGAACTTGGGCATCTCGAGCTTCGGGGCGGTGGTCTTCGTGGGGGTAGCCATTACGCTGTCTCCTGTCGGTTTTGCTGCGTTGCACAATAACTAGCGACTGATGGCCGATTGATCAAGGGAAAAATTGTGCACTGCAGCATAAAATGGCCGAGGCGGGCGCGGCAGGCTGACACAGGCTGCCCATGACCGCCTTCATCCTCGCCGTCTTCACCGTCGTCTATCTCGGCATGGCAGCCGGCCGGCTGCCCGGGTTGCTGGTCGACCGCACCGGCGTGGCGCTCTTGGGTGCGATCGCCCTGGTCCTCGCCGGGGCGATGGACGGGCCGGCGGCTCTCGCCGCCATCGACTTTCCCACGCTCATCGTCCTCTTCGGCCTGATGGTCCTCTCGGCGCAGTTCGCCGCCTGCGGTTTTTATGATTGGTGCGCCGCCAGGCTCGCCGCCCTCCCGCTCCGGCCACTCGGGCTCCTGGCCCTGGTCACCGTCACCGGCGGCGGGCTTTCGGCCGTGCTCGCCAACGACGTCGTCGTCTTCGCCATGACGCCGATGCTGGTGATCGGGCTCACCCGCGCCGGCCTCGATGCCCGCCCCTACGTCCTGGCACTCGCCGCCGGCGCCAATGCTGGCTCGGCCGCGACCGTCATCGGCAACCCGCAGAACATTCTCATCGCCAGCGTCGGCGGGCTCGATTTCTGGGCCTTCGCCGCGATCTGCGCGCCCCCCGCCCTGGCCTCGCTGGTCGTCGTCTTCGTGGTCGTGGCCGTGGTCTGGCGGGGCCGGCTCGAGCGCGGCGAGCGGACGGTTCACGGCACGGCCCCCGTTCGGGCCGATGCCGCAGCAGAAACCGCGACGCTCGACCGGGCCGGCATCGCCAAGGCCCTGGCCGCCACCCTCGCCCTGCTCGCCCTCTTCGCCACGCCCTTGCCGCACACCGAAGGCGTGCTCTTGGTCGCGGGTGCGCTCCTGATCAGCCGCCGGCTCGCCACCCGCCGTCTCCTCGGCTTCGTCGACTGGCACCTGCTCGTGCTCTTCGCCGGCCTGTTCATCGTCACAGCGGCGCTGACCGCAACCGGCCTGCCCGCCACCCTGCTCGACCGAATGGCGGCATTCGGCTGGCACCTCACGGCGCTCGAGGTCATCACACCCCTGGTGGTCATCGGCAGCAACAGCATCGGCAACGTGCCGCTGGTGGTCCTGCTCCTCGGCATCGTCCCGGATCCCACGCCCGAGACCCTCTATGCCCTGGCGCTGCTCTCGACGCTGGCCGGCAATCTCCTCTTGACCGGCAGCCTCGCCAACATCATCGCTGTCGAGCGGGCGGCCGAGGTCGGCCTCGAGATCGGCTTCGCCGAGCACGCCCGGATCGGCGTGCCGATCACCGTGCTGTCGCTCGGCCTGGCCCTCGCCTGGCTGCACTTTGTTCTCGGATGACACGATGACCTACGGGCTCGGAATTCTCCTCGACGCGGGGCTGGTCATGGCGGCCGATACCCGGATCAATGCCGGCGTCGACCACATCGCCTGCATGCGCAAGCTGCACCTCTTCGAGCAGCCCGGCAGCCATGTCCTGGCCTTGGCCTCCGCCGGCAATCTGGCGACCACCCAGGCCGTCGTCACCCTCTTGGGCCAGCGCCTCGGCCATTCGGGCCAGCCGGGCAACCTGTTCGAGGCGCCCACCATGTTCGATGCGGCGCGGATCGTCGGCGCCACGCTGCGCGAGGTGATGGCCCACGACGCCAAGGAGGTGGAGCCCTACGGCGATCCCACCGCCTCCTTCCTGTTCGGCGGCCAGATCGCCGAGGGCAAGCAGGAGCTCGTGATGATCTACCCCGCCGGCAACTTCATCGCCGCCGACGGCGACACCCCCTATCTGCAGATCGGCGAGCACAAATACGGCAAGCCCATCCTCGACCGCACCATGCGCCGCGACCTGTCGCTCGGCGAGGCGGTCAAGGTCGCCCTCTTGTCGTTCGATGCCACCATCCGCTCGAACATCGGCGTCGCCCCGCCGATCGACTTCTTCATCAAGCGCCCGGACATGCTCGAGCCGGTCGAGCTCCGCCGGGTCCCCCTCGACGACCCCTATTTCACCACCCTGCGCGACGGCTACGCCCAAGCGATCGGCAAGGCGCTGAAGGGCCTGCCACTGCCGAAATGGCGCGACGAGAAAGAGAAGGACGACTGAGGGCAGTTGCCCAATTTCTGTGCAGCCGTGGCGCGTCCCGAGCGAGCCCCTCGACAAATGGCGGGGTTTGGCACAATGACTGCTGCGGCTCCCTCGGGCACACCAAGAGAAGGAAACGATCTCATGCACATGCCGCGCACGCTGCCCTGTCTGGCGCTCGCCCTTTTGGCCCTGCTGCCCTCGGTGGCGCTGGCGCATGTCGGCCACGACCACGGCAGTGGCTTCGCCCACGGCTTCTTCCACCCACTGGGCGGCCTCGACCACATCCTGGCGATGGTCGCCGTCGGGCTGCTCGCCTGGCATCTGGGCGGCAATGCCCGCTGGCTCGTCCCCGCCGCCTTCATCGGTGCCATGGCCCTGGCCGGCATCGCGGGCATGGCCGCGGGCGAGGCGCCGCTGGTCGAGCTCGGGATCGGCCTCTCGGTCGTGGTCCTGGGCGGCCTCCTGGCCTTCCGGCTGCAGCTGACGACCGTCCTCGCCATGGCGATCGCCGGCGGCTTCGCGCTCTTCCACGGCTACGCGCACGGTGCCGAGATGGTCGCCGGGGCCTCGGGCCTCGCCTATGGCCTGGGATTCGTGCTGGCCACGGCACTCCTGCACGGGGTGGGCATCCTCGCTGGGATGGGCCTCGCCTCGCTCGGCTCCGGCCGGCACTTCGCCCGCGCCTCGGGTGCGGCGATCGCGGTTGCCGGCGTGCTGATCCTCACCGGCGTCATCTGAGCGAGCCGGCCGCGACCCCCGATCTCGAGCCCAGGGTCGCGGCCGCCTACCGGAAACCGACCAGCCGATAGGTCTCCTCGACGATCGGCCGGGCGATCGCCTCGGCCCTGGCCGCGCCGTCCGCCAGCACCGCGTCGATGTGCGCCGGATTGGCCAGGAGCCCGCGCATCTCGGCATTGATCGGGCTCAGCTTCTCGACACAGAGCTCGGCCAGATGTTCCTTGAAGCTGGCGAAGCTGGCCTCGGCATACTCGGCCGCCACCGCCGCCCGCTCGCGGTCGGCGAGCGCGGCATAGATCGAGAGAAGGTTCGAGGCCTCCGGCCGCGCCTCGGGCTCATAAGTGATGCCGAGGATGCTGTCGGACTTGGCCTTCCTGATCTTGGTCGCGATGGTGTCGGCATCGTCGGTGAGGTTGATCCGGCTCATGTCGGAGGGGTCCGACTTCGACATCTTCTTGGTGCCGTCGCGCAGCGACATGACCCGCGCGGCCTCGGCCTGGATCATCGGCTCGGGCAGCGGAAAGAAACCCTCGGCGAAGCGCCGGTTGAAGCTTTGGGCGATGTCGCGGGAGAGCTCGAGATGCTGCTTCTGGTCCTCGCCCACCGGCACGTGCGTCGCCCGATATGCCAGGATGTCGGCCGCCTGCAGGACGGGATAGACGAACAGCCCCACCGGCGCGTTCTCGCGATGCTTGCCGGCCTTCTCCTTGAACTGGGTCATCCGGTTGAGCCAGCCCAGGGGCGTGACGCAGTTCAAGACCCAGGCAAGCCGGCTGTGCGCCTCGACATGGCTCTGCACGAACAGGATCGAGCGGCCGGGATCGATCCCCGACGCGATCAAGGCGGCTGCCACCTCACGGGTGTTGCGCCGCATCTCGTCAGCGTCGTGCAGCGTCGTCAGCGCATGCTGGTCGACGATGCAATAGATGCACTCGAAGCTGTCCTGCAGCCGCACCCAGTTGCGGATCGCGCCCAGATAATTGCCGAGCTGAATGCCGTGGGTCGGCTGGATGCCGGAAAAGATGCGGCCCTGCATGGGTTCCTGCCAGTCGGAGAAAAGCCGAAAACGCAGGCGTTGGAGCCACGCCCCGGCACTCCTGTCAAGCGTTGGGCTCGGCCGTCTGCCGGCGGCGCCGGAGCTGGCGCTTGAGATCGGCCGCATCGGCGGCACCGGTGGCCAGCGCCGCTGCGACGTAGACGGCGCCGCCGATCGAGATGGTCAGCACCAGATTGACCACCGGCGGCAGGTCCTGGAGCAGCCGGTCGCAGGCGAACAGCACGACCGCCATGACGAGGGTTGCGAGCGCGATCCGCGGCAGGGTGCGGCGGAGCTTGGCGTCCGTCCGCAAATAGCCGCGGCGGCGCAGCAGGAGGGCGAGCAGGGTGACGTTGAGCCCATTCGAAAGCGCGGTCGCCAGCGCGATGCCGACATGCGCCATGGGCCCGATCAGGAGGAGAATGAGCCCGACATTGGCGATCAGGCAGACCGCGGCGACCTTGACCGGGGTGGCGGTGTCCTCGCGCGCGAAGAAGGCCGGGACGAGGACCTTGATCAGCACATAGGCCGGCAGACCGAGCGAGAAGGCCATCAGCGCCGCTGCCGTCGCGGCCGTATCCGCGGGGCCGAAGGCGCCACGTTCGAACAGCACCTGGATGATCGGCTGGGCCAGGACGACCAACGCCGCCGCCGCCGGCAGGGTCAACAAGAGCCCCATCTCGATCGCCCGGTTCTGGGTGTGGTTTGCCGCATTGTCCTCGCCGGCGCGCAGCTGCCGGGCCAGGAGCGGCAGGATCACCGTGCCGATGGCGATGCCGATGATGCCGAGCGGCAGCTGGTTCAGCCGATCGGCGTAGAAGAGATAGGAGACCGCGCCCACCGGCAGCATCGAGGCGAAGAGCGTGTCGACGACGAGGTTGATCTGGTAGACGCCCGAGCCGATCGCACCCGGCACCATCAGCTTGAACAGCCGCTTGAGCCGGGGCGTGATCGAGGGCCTTCGAAGCCGGAGCCCCATGCCGTTGCGCTTGGCCGCCACCGCCACCCAGGCGAGCTGCAGGACCCCCGCCAGGAACACCCCCCAGGCCAGCGCATGCGCCGGGGTGGCCGGATGGTAGCTGGCGAGCAGGAGCGTCGTGATCAGCACCAGATTGAGGATGATCGGCGCGAAGGCCGCAGCCGCAAACCGGCCGATCGAGTTCAGGACCCCGCTGAACAGCGCCGCCAGGCTGATGAACATCAAATAGGGAAAGGTGATCCGGCTGAGCTCGACCGCGAGGCCGTAGCGCGCCCCTTCGACCTCGAAACCGGGAGCCAAAGCGCGTACCAGCCACGGCATGGCGAGCTGCGCCAGCAGCACGACGACCAGGAGCACGGTGGTCATCACCGCCAGCGCCTCCTCGGCGAAGCGCCTGGCTGCCGCGTCTCCCTCGCCCTCGTGGGCGCGCGCGAAGAGCGGCACGAAGGCGGCATTGAAGGCGCCCTCGGCAAACAGCCGCCGCAGCAGATTGGCGAGCTTGAAGCTGACGAAGAACGCGTCGGCCGCGGCCCCGGCACCCAGGACGGCGGCGATCATCAGGTCGCGAACGAAGCCCAGGACCCGCGAAATCCCGGTCAGCCCCCCGACGGTCAGCGCCGATCTGACGATGCTCAAGCGTCGCTCTCCGGGGCATCAGGCAGCGTTCGCCGCCTTGGCGGGCCGATCGACCAGGGCGGCCTTCAACTCCTTCTCCAGACGCTCGACCTTGGCGGGGGTGGAGATCTTCATGCCGAACACGTCCTTGACGTAGAAGACGTCGATCACCCGCTCGCCATAGGTGCTGATATGCGCGCTGTGGATGACCAGACCGCGCTCCTTCAAGGCCTTGGCGACCGCGAACAGGAGCCCCGGCCGGTCGCGGCCGTTGACCTCGATCACGCTGTGGGTGCGCGAGGCCTGGTTGTTGACCAGCACCCGCGGCTCGACCTTGAAGACGTCGGTCCGCGGCGGCAAGGTCGAGCGGCGATTGGCCAGCTCCCGTTCCAGATCGACCTCGCCGGCGAGCACCCGGCGCAGATTCTTCTCGATCCGGCTGAACCGGCTCGGATCGTCGACCGCGGCGGTGCGCTCGGCGTCCTGCACGCCGAAGGTGTCGAGCGCCATGCCGTCGGCGGTCGTGAAGATGTGCGCATCGACGATGCTGACCCCGGAGAGCGCCAAGGCGCCCGCCACCTTCATGAACAGGCCCGGATGGTCGGCGGCATAGACCGTGACCTCGGTCCGCGCCCGGAACTGGTCGACATGGTAGTCGACGGCGACCGGCGCCTGATCGGCCCGCGCCCGGGCGACCAGCCGGGCGTGGCGGATGTGTGCCTCGAGCGGAATGCCGAGCCAGTAGCGGGGGTCGTGCAACGCCAGCCACTCGTCGATTTCGGCCTCGCTCCAGCCGATGTCGCTCTTCGCCAGCGCCTCGGCCAGCGCCCGCTTGCCGCCGGCGATCCGCTCCTGGCGGCGGCCCTTGAGATCGCCCGAGGCCATCGCCGCCTCGGCCTCGTGGTAGAGCTCGCGCAGCAGCTGGCCCTTCCAGCCGTTCCAGACGTTGGGCCCGACCGCCCGGATGTCGGCCACGGTGAGCACCAGGAGCAGCCGCAGGCGTTCCGGCGACTGGACGATGCCGACGAAATCGGCGAGCGTCTTCGGGTCCTCGGTATCCCGCTTGAAGGCGAAATTGCTCATCACGAGATGGTGGCGGACGAGCCAGGCCACGGTCTCGGTCGCGGCATCGCCGAGGCCGAATCGTGGTGCCAGCTCGATCGCGATCTCGGCGCCGATCTCGCTGTGATCGCCGCCGCGGCCCTTGCCGATGTCGTGCAGGAAGGCGGCGACGTAGAGCTCCGTTCGCGAGGTCACCTGCGGCATCACCTTGGTCGAGAGCGGCAGCTCGGTCTCCAGCGTGCCCGCCTCCAGGCGGTGCAGATTGTCGATCACCCGGATGGTGTGCTCGTCGACCGTGTAGACGTGGTAGAGGTTGTGCTGCATCAGCGCCACCACCCGGCCGAACTCCGGCACGAAGCGGCCGAGCAGCCCGGCCTCGTTCATCCGCGTCAGGTTGAGCGCCGGGTCCTTCGGGCTGGTCAACATCTCCAAGAACAGCCGGTTGGCCCGGGGATCGTCGCGCAGGCTCTGATCGACCCGCCGGAGGTTGCGCGCGAGCGTTGCCAGCGCCATCGGGTGATAGTCGAGGTCGCGCGCCTGGGCGATGTGGAAGAACTCGAGCATCGCCAGCGGCCGGGCGGCGAAGAGGTTGGGATCGTCCAGGGCCAGCCGGTTTCCCTGGACGACGAAGCCGTCGATCCGCCGCCGGGCGGGGCCGAAGCGTGGCAGGACGAAGCGCGGCTTGCGCTTGAACTGCTCCTCGAGCGCCGCGCAGACGATCCGGGTTACCGAGCCCACCTCCTTGGCGACCAGGTAGTAGCGCTTCATGAACCGCTCGACGCCGCTCGAGCGGGGGCGGTCGCGATAGCCGAGGGCGTGCGCCACCTCCGGCTGCAAATCGAAGGTCAAGCGCTCCTCGGCACGGCCGGTGAGCAAATGGAGGTGGCAGCGAACGGCCCAGAGGAAGCGCCGCGCCTTGAGGAAGCTGTTGAGCCCGGATTTGGTCAGCACGTCGTGGGTGACGAGGTCGCTCCAGCTCTTGGTGTCGTAGATGTGGCGGGTCAGCCAGACCAGGGTCTGCAGATCGCGCAGGCCCCCCTTGCCCTCCTTGATGTTGGGTTCGAGCAGATAGCGGCTGTCGCCCATCCGGCGATGCCGCTCGTTGCGCTCGCCCAGCTTGGCCTCGATGAATGCGCTCTCCTGCCGCCGGCAGATCTCGTTCCTGACCCGGCCCTCCAGCTCCGCGTGCAGCCGGCCGGAGCCCCAGATCAGCCGGGTCTCGAGCAGCGTCGTCTGGATCGTCAGATCCCGCTTGGCGAGCTTGATGCACTCGTTGAGCGAGCGCGTCGACTGGCCGACCTTGAGCCCCAGATCCCAGAGCCGGTAGAGCAGGAATTCGGTCATCTGCTCGAGATGCGGCGTCGGCTTGTAGGGGTAGAGAAAGAGGATATCGATGTCCGAATGCGGTGCGAGCTCGCCCCGCCCGTAGCCGCCGACCGCCACCAGGGCCAGCTCCTCGCCGCGCGTCGGGTTGCTCAGCGGATAGAGCCGCCGCTCGGCGAAATCGAGCGCACCGGAGAGCACGCCGTCGACCAGCTGCGCCAGATCCGCGGCGAGCGCGGTCCCGTCATTGTTCGCGCGGAATCGCTCCTCGAGGGCGGTCCGCCCTTCCTCGAGCGCGAAGCGCATGCGGTCGCGTACTGCCGCCGCCGCACCGGCATCGCCCGGCTTGCCGTCCAGCGGCGCGGCGATCGCCGCCCGGCGCATGGCGTGGTCGAGGCCGCCGGCAGCCGGCAACGGCGCGTCGAGCAGGTTCACGAAGCCGGTGGTATCGGTCATCGCCCGGCCATCTCGTCACCCGCCGCCTGGTCACACAAGAGCCGTCACCTCACGTAGCTGTGCACGAAAACGGGGCCATCTGCGGCTGAAGGTCTCGCCGATTTGTCTGGACGGGCTTACACTGGAAAGCATCTATAGTCCGAATTGGTAAAGGTTCCGTAACCGCTGGCAGCGCGGATCATCGAGGCGACGGTCGCGGCTGGCAAGCGGCCGAACGACAAGGGGGAGGAAGGCGTGTTGGAGGCGTTGGCGATGGGCGGCTACGGCGGCTACGTCTGGAGCGCCTTCGGCTTTGCCCTGTTGTCGATGGGTGGCCTCCTCTGGCTGAGTTGGCGGGCGCAAGCCCGACGTGGCGAAGAGCTGCGCCAACTGCGCAGCACGCTGCGTGGCGGTGGCGAGGAGCAGTCCGGGCGCCGGCCGCGCCGGCTGGTCGCGACAGAGCCCGAGACCGGCCCCGAAACCGGCCATCAACCCGACGCCGAACCCGGCTCTGGCTCCCGCCGTCTCGCGACCACCGGCTCGACCACTGGAACATAGGGCAAGATGCGCTTCAGGAAACGTCAACGTCTCGTCGTCATCGGTCTCGCCACCCTGCTCCTGGGCGGTGCGGCGGCGCTGATTCTGGTGGCGCTCGAGGACACCATCGCCTTCTTCATCTCGCCCTCGGAGGTCGCCGCCGGCGAGCTCGAGCCCGGCCGCAATTTCCGCGTCGGTGGGCTCGTGGTCGACGGCAGCATCGAGCGCCTGGAGGACGGCACCGTCCGCTTCGCGCTGACCGACACCGCCCACGACGTCACCGTCGTCTACAAGGGCATTCTCCCCGACCTCTTCCGCGAGGGCCAGGGCATCGTGGCCCAGGGCACGCTGGATAACGGCATGGTCTTCCAGGCCTCCGAAATCCTCGCCAAGCACGACGAGAACTACATGCCCAAAGAGGTGGCCGACGCCCTCAAGCAGGCCGGCTACTGGCAGCATGCCGGTGAAGGCTACGAAGGAGAGACAGAGTGATCGTCGAACTGGGCCATTTCGCGCTGGTCGTCGCCCTCGGCCTTGCCATCGTCCAGGGCACGCTGCCGCTGTTCGGGGCGCAGCGCAACGACCTGACGCTGATGCGGCTCGGCAACACCACGGCACTGGCGCAGTTCGGCTGCATTACCATCTCGTTCGCCGCCCTGACCTGGGCCTACGTGACCTCCGATTTCTCGGTGATCAACGTCTACCAGAACAGCCACGACGCCAAGCCGATGATCTACAAGATCAGCGGTGTCTGGGGGAACCACGAGGGCTCGCTCGTCCTCTGGGTTTGGATTCTCGCGATCTGCGGTGCCGCCGTCGCCTGGTGGGGCCGCAACCTGCCGCTTCCCTTCAAGGCCCGAGCACTGGCGATCCAGGGCCTGATCGGCGTCGCTTTCCTGCTCTTCCTGCTTCTCACCTCCAACCCCTTCGAGCGCCTCGACCCTGCCCCGCTCGAGGGCCGGGGCCTCAACCCGATCCTCCAGGACCCGGGCTTGGCCTTCCACCCGCCGATGCTCTACCTCGGCTATGTCGGCCTCTCGGTCACCTTCGCCTTCGCCATGGCAGCGCTGATCGAAGGCCGGGTCGACGCCTCCTGGGCCCGCTGGGTCCGGCCCTGGACGCTGGCCGCCTGGGTCGCCTTGACCGCCGGCATCGCACTCGGCTCCTGGTGGGCCTATTACGAGCTCGGCTGGGGCGGCTGGTGGTTCTGGGACCCGGTCGAGAACGCCAGCTTCATGCCCTGGCTCGCCGCCACCGCGCTTTTGCATTCCGCCATCGTCGTCGAGAAGCGCGACACGCTGAAGGCCTGGACCATCCTCTTGGCCATCGTCGCCTTCTCGCTCTCGCTCTTGGGCACCTTCCTCGTCCGCTCGGGCGTGCTGACCTCGGTCCACGCCTTCGCCGTCGACCCCGACCGCGGCACCTTCATCCTCTACATGCTGATCCTCTCGATCGGTGGCGCCCTGGCGCTCTTCGCCTGGCGGGCGCCGATGATGCAGCCGGGCGGCGCCTTCGCCCCGGTCAGCCGCGAGGGCGGCCTGCTGCTCAACAACCTGCTGCTCGCCACCGCCACCGCCACGGTGCTGCTCGGCACCCTCTATCCCCTGGCCCACGAAGTCCTGGGCGGCGGCAAGATCTCGGTGGGCCCACCCTTCTACAACGCCACCTTCGTGCCACTGATGCTGCCGCTGCTCATCGCCGTGCCCATCGGTGCGATGCTCGCCTGGAAACGCGGCAGCGTGCTCTCGGCCGTGGGCCGGCTGAAAATCGCCATGGCGGCGACCCTGGCGACGGCCATTCTCACCTACACGCTCCTGGATGCAGCGACCCTGGGCGCCGCCTTCGGCTTCGCGCTCGCCGCTTGGCTGGTGTTCGGCGCCCTCGACGACCTCCGGGCGAAGACCGGCCTCTTGCAGATGCCGCTGCCGCGCGTCTGGCAGCGGCTCAAGGGCCTGCCCGCCTCGGCCTTCGCCGTATCGATCGCCCATTCCGGCCTCGGCATCATGATCGTCGGGATGATCTCGACCAGCGTTCTGCAGACCGAGCGCATCCTCGCCATGCAGCCGGGCGAGACCACGCGCATCGGCTCCTATGACGTCCACCTCGCCAGCATCGGCGACGTCGAGGGCCCGAACTGGATGGCCGTGCGCGCCGTCTTCGAGACCTCGCAGAACGGCCGCCACGTCGCCGACATCGTCTCGGAGAAGCGCTTCTACCCGGTCGAGGGCCAGTCCACGACCCAGGTCGGCCTGCACACCAGCTTCTGGCGCGACCTCTACTTCGTCCTCGGTGACCAGACCCCCGACGGCGCCTGGGCCGTCCGCCTCTACATCAACCCCATGGCCGCCTGGCTCTGGTGGGGGGTGGGCATCATGTCGTTCGGCGGCCTCGTCTCGCTGTTCGACCGCCGCCTGCGCGTCGGTGCCCCCACCACCGCCACCGCGCATCGTGGTGGCAAGGCCGAGCCCGAGGCACCCGTTGCCGCCCCGGGCACCCCCGGCGCCCCCGGCGCAAAAGCCGGCGCCTGACAGGCCAACCATCGGAGCATCATGCGACGTCTCTTCTTCATCGTCCCGGCGGTCGTCTTCCTGGTCATCGCCACCTTCCTCGCGATCGGCCTGACCCGCGACCCCTCCGAGCTGCCCTCGGCCCTGCTCGACCGCCCGGCCCCCGACTTCGACCTGCCGCCACTGCCCGGCCGCGACGAAGCCGGCTTCGCCCGCGCCGACCTCGGCGGCGAGCCGATGCTGGTCAACGTCTTCGCCTCCTGGTGCGTGCCCTGCCGGATCGAGCACCCGCTGATCAACCGCCTGGCCGAAAACGGCATTATTGTCCACGGCATCAACCACAAGGACCAGGCGGAGAACGCCCGGGCCTGGCTCGACGAACTCGGCGACAGCTTCAGCCGGGTCGGCCACGACCTCGACGGCCGCGGCGGCATCGAATGGGGCGTCTACGGCGTGCCCGAAACCTACATCGTCGATGCCGAAGGCGTGATCGTCCACCGCCACGTGGGCCCGCTGCGGCCGCAGGACGTCGAGCGGACGATCCGCCCCATCCTCGAGAGTCTGCAAAGATGATGCGTTTTTTTCTGGTATTGGCCCTCGCCTGGCTGGTGATGCTGCCGCCTTCTGCTGATGCGGCGTTGCGGCCGGGCGAGCTGCTCGAGGATCCGGAGCTCGAGGCGCGGGCCAGAGCGCTCGGCCGGGAGCTCCGCTGCGTCGTCTGCCAGAACCAGTCGATCGACGACAGCAACGCCGAGCTCGCCCAGGACTTCCGCCGCATCGTCCGCGAACGCGTCCTCGCCGGCGAGAGCAACGAGGAAATCAAGCAGTACATGGTCGACCGCTACGGCGAGTTCGTGCTGCTCAGGCCACCGATCACCGCGAACACCATCGTCCTCTGGGGCGGCCCCTTCGCCATCCTCCTCATCGGTGCCGGCATCGCCTACGCCACCGCCCGCCGCCGCCAGACGGCCGAGGCGGACGACCTGTCGCCCGACGAACGCCGCCGCCTGAACGAGCTGCTGGCCGACGGCTCCGAGAGCCGGTCATGACCGTCTCCAGCCTGCTCGTCATCGTCATCCCGCTGCTGCTCGCCGTGGCAGCACTGGCGCTGCCGCTCGCCAGCCGCGGCAGCCGCGACGATGCCGCCGACAGCACCGTCGCCATCCTCAAGGACCAGCTGGCCGAGCTGAAACGCGACGAGCGCCGCGGCCTGCTCGGTCCGGCCGAAGCCAAGGCCGCCAGGCTCGAGGTCGAGCGCCGCATCCTCAAGGCCGCCGGCCGTGCGGCCCCGCAAACCTTCCGCACCACCGGCCTCGGCCGGGCGCTCGCCATGCTCGCCATCGTCGCCGTGCCGGCAGGCTCGGCCAGCCTCTACTGGCAACTCGGCGCACCCAGCATGCCCGACATGCCCCTGGCCGCCCGCGAGCAGGAACGCGCACCCTCGCGCGAGATCCCCGACGAGGTCCGCAGCATGGTGGCCGGCCTCGAGGCCCGCCTCGCCGACGATCCGGACGACCTTCAGGGCTGGCTGATGCTCGGCCGCAGCCAGCTCGCCATGGACCGCCCGGACGCGGCGATCGAGGCCTACCGCCGCGCCTACGACATGGCACCTGAGACCGTCGAGACCATCATCGGCCTTTCCGACGCGCTGCTCGAACGCTCGATGGGCGTGGTCACCCCCGAGGTCCGCCAACTGATGTTCCGCCTGGCCGAGCTCGAGCCCGGCGATCCCCGCCCGCTCTACTTCGCCGGCCTCGCCGACGCCCAGGCCGGCGACTACAACACCGCCCTCGATCGCTGGCGCGTGCTGCTCGAGAACACCCCCGCCGACGCCCCCTGGCGCGAGCAGATCGAGCCCTCGATCGTTCAGGCCGCCCGCCAGCTCGGCCTCGACCCCGAGCCGATCCTGGCGCTGGCCTCTGCCCCCGATCCTGTCGATCAGCAGGCCCAGGACCTGGCCGAGCTCAGCCCGGAAGAGCGCACGGCGCAAATCCGCAGCATGGTCCAAGGCCTCGCCGACCGCCTCGACAGCCGAGGCGGCACCGCCGAGGAATGGCAACGCCTCGGCCGCTCCTACCTGATCATGGGCGAACGCGACAACGCAGCCCAGGCCTTCCGCCGAGCCCTGGTCGAGCACCCCGACGACCCCACCCTCAACAAGGATCTGGCAACCGCCCTCCTCGAAGCCCCCGCCGAGCCCGAAGGCCTCCCCAAAATCCCCGACGAAGCCCTCACCCACCTCGAAAAAGCCCTCGCCCGAACCCCCGACGACCCCGAACTCCACTGGTACCTCGGCATCCGAGCCCTCGCCGACGGCAACCCCCGAGAAACCCGCGACCACTGGCAACAAGTCCTAACCCACCTCGACCCCACAACCCCCGAACACGCCATGGTCCAAACCCGCCTCGAACAGCTGACCATCAACTGAAGCAGGCAGACAAGAGCAAGGATGTGGGGAGGATGATCAGGCCGTGTGAAAACCCGCTTCTGCCTGAACGAGGTCCTATGCCTGGGCGCGGCGGAAGGCGCTGGAGCGGTGCTGTTCGGTGGCGGTGGGCGTGGCCGGGTGGGCCCTTGGCCCTCAGGCGAGGGCCGCTTGCATTCTCGCCGCTCCGTGGAGGTTGGTGAGGCGGTTGAGGTTGAAGGCGAGGGTC